>JAAZXX010000262.1:5433-5735 GCA_014239995.1 Verrucomicrobiia bacterium | reverse complement strand
GCCCCCGATCCATTCCGGGAAGGTCATGATGATCTCCGTCCGGTTTTCATTTCCATGTGTCAACAGGGGCGTGGCAAAGGAGCCAATCATGCCCTGCTGGTTGCCCTTGAAGCCGTCCTCGCGGCTGGCGTCGGCCTGGTAAGCGGGCTGTTCCATTACCCACAGGTCCGTGCCTGTTTTTTTGTCCAAGGCATACAGTTTGGATTCCGGTCCCGGTCCGTGGAAGACGATAAGTGTTTCCTCGTGCAGGATGGGAGATGACCCGTCACCCCAGGCATGCTCCTGCGGACCAAGGTCCCGGT
>JAAZXX010000262.1:0-5423 GCA_014239995.1 Verrucomicrobiia bacterium | reverse complement strand
ACAGTAAAGTCCTGCAGAGGCGTAACTGACAAAAATACGTTCCCCGTCGGTGACGGGCGACGAGGCGCAGTAGGTGTTGTCCTGATGCTTGGTCTCGGGTTGCTTGTAGAGGATGCTGTGTTCCCATGCGACGGTTCCATCAGATCTGTTCCAGGCCATCAGCGACCGCCTCTGACCGTCATCGGTGGACTGGGTGACCATGACAAGATCATTCCATATGATGGGCGAACTGTTTCCCCTCGCTGGTAATGCTACTTTCCAGCGCACGTTTGTTTCCTGATTCCATTGTATGGGAAAATTGGATTCAGGTGAGACACTGTCACCTCGTGGCCCTCTCCAAGTGGGCCAGTTGGCTGCCGATGAAACATTGCAGAGGGCGATCATGCTGACAAGCAGTATGCCCTTGAGGCATAGGGAAAGCCTCGTGGTCACGTAGGATTGTCGGGTGAACATCACTTTAAGCTAGAGTGAAACGATGGTTTCACCAATGCTTAATTCAGTCGTTGAAGCGTCCTTGTGACATCACTGCGGGAAGGACCAGGCCGTGAAAAGCCTCCTCGAATCGTTTCAAGCGTCCCCGGGTGTCAGCAGCAACAGGCCCTCAAGGGTCAGGTTGGGGCGGATGTCATTGATGCTGTCCAGATCCCCAGCAATGAGCCTGGCATACCCGCCGGTTGCAACCACAGGAAGCGTTTGGACATCGAGCGCTGTTTTCAAATGCACTATCAAGGCATCAATCATGCCCCGATAACCATGGACAGCCCCGACCTGTATTGCCTCGGTTGTGCTTTTACCTATGATTTTGCCGGGATCCCTGAGTTCGATCCTTGGGAGAAGCGCAGTTTTCTCGTGTAGGTATTCCGTCATGACCGAAAGTCCGGGAGTGATGATGCCCCCGACATAATTGCGTTTTTGATCGACAACATCGAAGGTTACCGCAGTCCCGAAATCTACCACCACCACGGGTGCTTCGTGCAAGTGCGCCGCAGCCATGGAATTGGCGATACGGTCGGCTCCAATGGTTTCTGGAGCCGGATAATCAATCCCGATTCCGACAACGTTCCGAGAGTTCAGAATGCGGTAACCCTGAGGCATTTTACATCTCGACAACCATGTCTCCATGACCTTTGAAGCCTCTGGAACGACACTGCAGAGTGCTGCCCATTCGGGCTTTGGATAGGAATTGCAGTGCTCCTGAAGTTCGGTCAGCTCGCCTTGTTGGATGGTCTTTGTATGGACGTCAGCAAATCCCAGCCACTGCTCACCCGCGAACCATCCGATGTGCGTGTGTGTGTTGCCGACATCGATCAACAATCCCGTTCTGTTTCGGGTTTCTGTGTTCATGGCGTGTGTGGTTCCTTTTCCAGGATGACATCACCGCCAGTAATGCGTTCAAGGTGACCGGAGGGGGTGCGAACCATCAGAGCCCCCTCACTGTCCAGAGACTCGGCAAAACCGACGCAGATCTGATTCATTTGGTGGATTCGGACTCGCTTTTGCAGGGTGATGCATTGGGATTCCCATTCCTCGGCAACTGCCTGGAATTGCCCGGAAAGGATTCGCTGGTAATCGGTGTTCAGGGCCTTGAGCAGCGCAACAGCCAGATCGGAACGCAGGATGGGGCGACCGGATTCGATACGAAGCGAGGTGGCAACTGAGCTCAGTTCGTCCGGAAAATCCTCCTGTTCCTGGTTGACGTCCACCCCGACACCAATCACGGCGTGCAGGACACGGTCTGGTTCAGCACTCATTTCAGTGAGCACTCCTGCCACTTTGCGACCATTGATGAGGATGTCATTGGGCCACTTAATGGAGGGCTGCAGGCCGCTTGTCTCCCGAATGGCTCGCGCCAGGGCGGTGGCCGCGATGATGGTCAGTCGCGTCATCTCCGCTGGGCGAAGGGGCGGACGCAGAAGCAGGGAAAACCACAGACCTTTGCCTTCTGGAGAGAGCCACTTGCGTCCCAGTCGGCCTCGTCCTTCTGTCTGTGATTCTGCAAAAACGACCATGCCTTCGGCTACCCCACCCAGTCCCATCTGGTCAACGAGCTGATTGGTGGAGGAGGTTTGACGGAAGATCTGAACCGTATTGCCAACAATGGTGTCGGCCTGTAATTGGGATGTGATGTCGTCGGCCAGAAGGATATCCGGTGCCTTGATCAATTGGTATCCTCGATGTGGTCCTGCATCGATGTGGTATCCAAGTGTCCGTAATTCTTCGATGTGCGACCAGACGGCTGCCCGGCTGATCCCCAGATTATTGGAGATTTCCGTTCCATGGATGCCCGTGTCTCCCGCTTCCCGAAGTGCCTTGAAGATGTGATGCAGTGTCTTCACTGGATGTTGGGCAGTTGAAAATCCAGTGAGATGTCGGCCGCCGGTGCCGAGTGGGTCAGGGCCCCCACGGAGATGAAATCCACTCCCGTCTCGGCAATTTGACGAACCGTTTCAAGGTTAATTCCCCCGCTTGCCTCGAGCATGCAACGACCCTGGTTCACTTCAACGGCCCGTTGCATGGTCTCTGGTGGAAGGTTATCCAGAAGAACGATGTCTGCCCCGGCAGCCATGGCGACTTCGGCCTGCTCCAGGGTGTCAGCTTCCACCTCCACCCGGAGATGTGGAAACATGGAACGCGATTTCCGGATGGCAGCAGGGATGGTTTCTGTATGATTGTTTCCCAGCGTCGCGAGGTGGTTGTCCTTGATCATGACCTGATCAAAGAGTCCGATGCGATGATTGGCAGCTCCTCCGCAGGTCACGGCGTATTTTTCAAAGCGCCTCCAACCAGGCCTTGTCTTTCGAGTGTCCAGAATGCGGGCGCGCGTTCCTGCAACACGATCGACGAAGCGTCGGGTAATGGAGGCGATCCCGGACAGGTGTTGCACGAAGTTCAGGGACGTACGTTCAGCGGTCAGGATAGACCCGGCTGGTCCCTTGATCCGTGCCAGGCATGCTCCTGATTCCAGGGCTTCTCCGTCGCGATGGAGGAGCGTGACATCGAGGGCCGTATCGACCTGCTGGAAGGTGGTCACCAGGAAATCCATCCCGCACAAGATCATTTCCTCGCGGGCACACATTTCTGCCACGGCCTGGGTCTCCCGGGGGATCACTGAAAGCGTGGTGGCATCACCGGTTCCCACGTCCTCCCTGAGGGCTTCCTCGACGGCCCGGTCTATTTCCTGCTGCGACAGCTGCATGACCATTGAGATTAGGGAAGAGAGGTGGTTTTGAATAGCGAATTCTGGTTGCTGCGGGCAGACGTTCAAAGGCCATGCTTGATTTCCGGATGGTTTTCGATAGGGGCACCATCCGCACGTCCCTGGGTCCAGGCCTGCAGGTTTTTCAAGCGCTGGATTCCATGTAGAAAATAGGTGTCCGGAAGGCTTTTCAAATGCTTTTGAAATCTTGTCTGCAATTGTTGCAGTGTGATTGCTTCTGGCGGGTAAGGCAAACATCTGGCCTGGATACGCTGGGCTAGTTCACTGCCAAGGAGCTGGTGACCCCGGATGGAAGGATGCACGTGGTCGACCAGGAATTCACTGCCGACGATTCCAAGGGGTGATTCCTGGAAAGCCATGTCCTGCAGATCGTAAAATGGCACATCCCACCTATCGGCAAGCTTCCTGAGGATCTGGCGCATGCCTGCCGTGATGCGCAGCGGGCAGACATCCTGTTCCAGTGCCTGGGTGAAGCATTGTCGGGCGCGCGTGAAATCACCCTTCTGGAGGAAAACCTTTCCCAGTGCATACCAGGTGGCTGCATAGCCCTTATCCAGTTGAAGTGCCGACTGGAGGAGAGCGCTGGCTTTGTCGGGGTCCTGGCTCATGCAGCGGGACGCCTGCTCGGTGAGCTCGTGCCACTTTTTCATCTGCTCCGGGGTATGTCCGGCTTGATGCTGAGATTTGAACGGGGGCGTGTCCTTGAGGTTGAAACATGGGCTTAACAGCATCAATGGTATGTCCTGTGTATGACACGCCCGAATCATTCGCATGATATTATCCTCAAAATGTTTCACCACGGAGGCGTGCCACGCGGCATTACGATGGTAGCGCTCGATACCGCGCTCGTAATCCAACATGGCATCCACGCGGGGATCCAGCATGGCGTGGGGGCGGGTTGGAGTGCTCCAGCGGCTGCCTAGTGACAAGGCAGCCTGGATGAGCATGGATCGGTTGAGAGAGTTCAGGACTGGCGCCAGCCATGGAGCGGCCTTTTTGGTGAATGCGTAACTGCGGTCCTCCAGGAACTCATTGTTACCGGTGCAGACGAGGATCAGGTCGGGTTGATGGCGCAGGCATTCCTTGAGGATGGGCACCAGCCTGTAGCTCGCATACGAGACCCCTCCGGCGTTGATGACTTCAAAGTTTTTTTTCGGGTAGGCCGACTCCAGTGCCAGGCGCAACCAAGTCGTGAAAGCCGTCTCCACAGCATAGGGTCGCCCCTGCACCGTCGAACCACCCAGGCAGAAGATCCTGAAGGTATGATCTCCCTTGTTTGATGGAAATCCGTTCTGCGCAAAGGCCCTCAGTCTTGGTCTTCTTATCTGATAGAAACCGGTTGCCGGATTTATTTCAAACAGGGAATGGTTGTCGGTAAAGCCAAGCAATGGATCCTCCTCCGCCAGAATCCACTCCGGGTGGTTTACCCTGAGGAGGCCCTCGATACTGAGAAACGGAAGCAAGGCCAATCCCAACGCAGCCAGGCGAAAAAGGCAGCGCCTTGAACGGGGGGCAGGGGGCGGTTTCACCTGTATTTATTCCAGACCTCAGGCACGGCGACCCACATCTCCGGGCGCTTGGGCTTGCTTTTCCAGTTCGCCTGAATCCAGACCTGCTGCTTTGGCATCCGCGCGGCATGCCCATCGTAGAAGCTGATGTTGGCACCTTCGTTGTGCCGATACATCGTGGGGCCTCCGGTGCCTGCATTCTTGTAATCCTGAACGCTTCCCTGATGACCCAGTTTATCCCATCCCAGATCATAGTCTGCCCCTTTCCATTTTGACCACCAGTCGTGGCCATCATGGAAGATGAGCTTGGAGGAGGGGCTCTGTATGGCCGTCATTTTATGTCCGGCGTGGTCCTTGCTCGCCAGCGCCCAGCCGCGCCCGTCGGATGGATACCAATCCTCAAAATTGTAACTATAGCTGGTGAGGGTCCCTCTGTTTTCCTGATTGGATGCGTTTTTATTGTTATTGAACGCATATTTGGAGGGGTTACGAATCTGCTGGTCTGCCGGGCATCGGTAGTCAATGGGTGTCTGGACAACGGAATTGGCGTTCCTGGAATACCCGATGATATCCCGGAAACTTTGATTGGCCATCCAGATCTGGGTCTTGCCAGTGGACCGATTGGCGGCAATCAGGGGGACGGCCGGCGTGGTCCTTGCTCGCCAGCGCCCAGCCGCGCCCGTCGGATGGATACCAAT
>JAAZXX010000261.1 GCA_014239995.1 Verrucomicrobiia bacterium | reverse complement strand
ATGGGAGCGTGGATGAAACTACTGGATGAGGCCCGTTCCAAAATGAGTGCAAGTTCGTAATTCCTTTTTCTCCAGACGGGCTCTAGCATAGTGGAACCATGGAAAGGAAAAATAATGGGTCTATTTGATTTTGTAAAAAGCCAGTTGCTGGAGGGTCCTAGCATGGGATGATGATTCTCGTGACACCCTTTCCTTCCGTTTCCCGGATGAGGACAGGGAGATCAAGCGTGGGTCGCAGTTGATCGTGCGCGAATCGCAGATGGTGCCGTTTGTTTACCTTGGCGAATTTGGTGACACCTATGGACCCGGTAAGCACATACTTTCCACTGAAAATATCCCATTTCTAACTAAGCTCAAATCCTGGAAATACGGTTTTGAATCCCCCTTTAAAACCGATATTTATTACGTCGTTACCCGGGTGTTTACGGGAAATAAGTGGGTTACGACCAATCCGGTGATGATGCGTGACGAGGATCTGGGTGTCGTGCGAGCCAGAGCATTTGGTACCCATGACTTCAAGATTACCAATCCTCGCCTTTTCCTGTGGGAAGTTGCCGGTACAGATCACCACTTTCAGTTGCATGAATTTGAAGCAACGATGCGTTCCCGCATTGTCAGTGTCTTCAGTGAGGCATTGGCGGAATCCAATATTCCGCTTCTCGACGTGGCGACACGCTGCAGCGAACTTGGCCAATCCCTGATGACGATGATCAATGCGGTCATGTCGGCCAAGTATGGTCTGGAATTCACTGCTCTCGTCGTCGAGAATGTTTCCGTGCCCAGGGAGGCGCTGGATGCTTTTCTCAAGGGGTGAAGCCGTATGATTCCCGATTCATGGCAGGCTGGACTGTAGAACATTGGAAGTTTGACCTTGTATGTCATGCTCAGAATTCAGGTTCCAGCATGAACTCGAAAACTGAAACATGTGCGCCTCTGCTGTGCCTGGCGAAACGTCTTACTTCCAGCGCGTGGGCACCCACAACAGTCAGCAGACCTGCAATTACATTCTGGTTCCAGTATAGCTCCTGACCTGCCGGTATCACCATCGTCTACACCAGGCATTGATCAGTGGGGGGCACCGTAGGAATTGCCGGCAACTATCCCAAGAGCTTTTGGAAAGTGTCTTTCCTCCTGCTTTTTTGTGTGCTGGGCGGGGTGGTCATTGTTTTTCTTGCAAACCAGTGATCGGCCTTTGCATGTCACCCTCGCGCAACGGCGAGAACTGTCTTGATTCAGTCCTAAGGTCGTTTTATGTCTCATTCTCCATTGTCCTGAGGAGACCACCGGGTTCAAGGATCGCATTGGCTACCATGCTGTCGGCACGATCTTGTGTTTCCGCAACGGCGTAGAACCTAAGCTGTGGTGCATTGCCCGATGCTCGGATATGGCCAATGTCGCCATTTTTGAAATAAAATCGGATGCCATCAATGTAATTGATACGCTCGATGGATTCATAGCCAAGATCCGGAAGGAAGTATCGATCTGCCTCTTCACATAGATGGGCGATCATCAGGCATTCTTCATGATCCGCCGTTCGACGCTCTCCAGTGGTTAATCGCAGCTGCACATTGCCATCCTTCAGTTCCCAATCCAGCAGCCCCCTAATATCAGGTGTCCAACGCTTCATCAGGGATTGACTGGATGCCTTCGGAAAGGCATCTATGAGGCCTGATCTTCCAAAGCGTGCTGGCAGTGTTCCAAGCAGGTCGATCAAGCTCATGCCTTTCTCAACTGATGTATGCAATACGCTCAGGATGGGCAGAAAGGCATCGCGTGTCGGCAGTGCTGAAAGCTTTCCTTCATCAATTTCAAGGTCATTCATGGTGAGGAATCCCCCGTTTGCTTCCCATCCCATGACTTGTTGTATGCCTTCATGCCGGAGGGCTTCCATGGTCTGGATGACATGAGGTGATCCGATCTTGGTTTTATAAGGTTGGATCTCCTTGGTCTTAAAATATTGATCCACAGCATCGTTGGTGCTGATGGGGACGACCACTGCATGCGCCTCCAGGAAATCCGCTGTCAGCAAACCGAGTAAATCCCCGTTGATGCAATGGACGGATCCCCAGGCATCGATGCCACATACCAAGGGGCGATCGCTGTCACCATCTGTTGAAATGACCGCATCAAATGGTTTTTCATTCTCAGCATGTTTGTCCACGAAAGTCTGTAATTGTTTCAGTTGTTCCGTGGTAATGTTTTCGGTGTCGATCGGTACAAATGTTTCACTCCTTCCAACCGGGGTTACATGCGCTCCCAGCGAGGTGAGCAGTTCCACCAACAGATCACGTCCGACAGCCGAGTGTTGATACACCAGGAGCCGTTTTTCGCGCAGGCAATGCGAAGGGAAAAAATCTCTATATCGACCGAGGTAAAATGCACTTGCCTGGTTTTCGGCTTCGGGCAGGTCGACAATGGCTTCAGATTTAAACCAGCCTGAGTTGTCGAAAAGAGATCGTTCCGAAGGCATGGCATACTGGAGACGCCGTGCGGCCAGCACCGCAGAAAGTATGACAGATTCATCGGATTTGAGAACCTCACCTGATGGCTTGTTGAATTTAATGCCATTTCGGTCGAAGGGAATATGACTGCCTGTAACCATGATACTTGCTTCCCCATGATGCATGGCAAAGCATGTGAGGGCGGGAGTTGGGATCTTGCCCAAATACCTTATGCGTAGACCGGCGTCTTTAATGGATCTTGCCACGACCCTCAGAATGCTGCGTTCGGCGCTGTGGGTGCTGGGTCTGAGGTCGCCCGCGATACAGATGGCGTTTCCAACCTGAACCACTCTTTTTTCAATAAGGTGATCAAGAAAACCGGTGGCATTGATGTAGACCTCCAGGTCGGTCATGTCTTCGACCAATCCGCGTAATCCGCTCGTACCAAATTTCAATTGTGTGGGATATTGCCCGCGGAAGTTGATCTCGTTCTCGTGGTTTTTCTGAATCATCATGGTTTGCTTGGAACAAGCGCCCGGAAAAGAGAGGCACCCGAACTCATCAAAATATCATACTTTACCCCAGCACAAACCAAAATGGGTGCGGAATGATCAAGCCTGATTTCCTTGTCTTCAGCACGAAGGATCATCAAGGCATCTTCACCCATGTGTGATGGTATCAGGATTTCGGGACCATCGGACTCCATATGCATGTGGAGTTTTTGCTGATATGCATTGATTTGTTGCAATTGGAATTCACTGGCTGGAGTCTGGTAGACAACACATCGATCATCTTGCATTTGCGGTTTTCCCTCAAAAATATCTGCCTGTGCCCCCTCAAAGCAAACGTGTTTCAGCAATTCGTCCACGTCCACATGCTTGGACGTAAGCCCACCCCTCAGAACATTGTTCGAATTGGCCATGAGCTCGATACCAAAGCCTTCCAGATAGGCATGCACCACGCCTGCCGGCAAATACATGGCCTGCCCTTGGTCAAGGCATACCAAGTTTAAGAGAAACATGGAAAACAAGCCTCGATCATGCAAGCCGTTGCGTGCGTAACGTGCGTCGGAGCGTAGGATCCAGTATGCGTGATGGTTTTTCGAGAAGGGGCGTTTTTGATGCCTCTGCCTGAGTCGAGATATTTCTGGATCCAGCAGCGCATGCGTCTCCTCTGGACTGAGGCGCATCATGTTTTCGTAGACTTTTGAAAGGGATTGAGGATCGTCCTCGAATACGTCCAGAAAGGATTGGAACTCCGGTATACCTTCAAGGCACGTGCGGATCTGGTGCCATGGACGAAATCCTCTCAATGCATAAAGGGGGCTCAGTGCGGCTATCAGTTCTGGCTTGTGATTGTCGTCCTTGTAGTTGCGATGAGGGGCATTGAGCGGGATGTTTTTTCGGGACTCCGCACCAAAGCCGGTTTCTGCGGCCTTTTTAGTGGGGTGCACTTGGATGGACAAAGGGTGTGCAGCCGCCAGCAGTTTTAAAAGAAAGGGGAGCTTTTCCTGGAACTCTTCTTTGACGCTGGATCCCAGTATGATCTCCGGTGAATGGGCAATGACTTTATCCAGGGGGTGCCATGAACCGTCCAATGAAACTTCAGAAGGGAGGTCCGGATGGGCTCCCATCCATAACTCAGCACACGGCTGGGCTTTTGGATTGGGCCATCCAGTCAAAGTGGGAATGGAGGCCGTGTCTCCCCAGTCGTAGTGCTGCATATGAGCTCGGAGACGGTGAATACTCGGGTTCAAGCAACGCATCCCAATCACAAAGTGCCTCAGTGTCCTCAATGTCAAGCGGGAATCCAAAAGTCAGGCATTGCCTGTTGAGATGTCCTCTCCTAGACTCCGCCCGATGCATTTGGCTATATTTCGTAAACGGTATGGTGTCTCCCATATCAGCAGGATCTGGGGAAGCCGTATTCTTTGCCTTGGTCTTCTATGCGCCAGTCTGTCCACAGCTTGGTGTGCGGCCACCTCTGAGCGTCCCAACGTGGTTGTTCTCATTACCGATGATCAGGGATATGGTGATTTTGGTTTTACAGGAAACCCAGTCCTCCGTACGCCCCATATGGATGCCTTGAGCGCAGGCAGCGCAAGTATGCGGCAATACTATGTGAGTCCGGTATGTGCCCCGACACGTGCCTGCCTCATGACCGGGCGTTACAATTATCGAACGCGTTGTGTTGATACCTACGTCGGTCGGGCCATGATGGATCCGGAAGAGCATACACTGGCGGAGTACTTGTATGAGGCGGGGTATGCTACGGGTATCTTTGGAAAATGGCATCTGGGAGACAATTATCCCCTGCGCGCCATGGATCAGGGTTTTGAGGAATCACTGGTGCATCGTGGGGGTGGTATTGGCCAGCCCTCTGATCCCATCGGTGCCGAGGGGAAATACTCCGATCCGACCTTGTTTCAGAATGGTAAGGCAGTGCAGTTGGAAGGATATTGTACGGACATCTACTTTGAAAAAGCCCTTGATTTCATTGAGACAAGCAAACTCCGAAACAGGCCGTTTTTTGTATACCTCCCGACCAATGCACCGCATGGCCCTTTTCACGACGTGCCCCTTGAAGAATACGAGTATTACAAATCGCAAAATCTGGCCAATGATCAATTTCCTCAATGGCATGGTCATCCCCTGCCGAAGGATGCGGATCTAGACAAGCGAGCCCGGATTTTTGCCATGATCGATAATATCGATCAGAACGTGGGCAAACTTCGAAAGGGATTGAAGGCACTGGACCTCTTGGATAATACGCTGATCGTATGCATGGTGGATAACGGCCCCAATGGGCGTCGCTATGTTTCTGGCATGCAAGGTATGAAATCGCATGTCCATGAGGGTGGTATCCGCTCTCCACTTTTGTTGCATTGGCCCTCCAGACTGCTTCCCGGGGCTTCTGCTGATCAAGTGGTTGCCCACATTGACATCCTGCCAACGGTTTTAGATGCATGTGGCATTGACCCGGAAAAAGGTCCCAAGCTTGATGGCCGAAGTTTCCTTCCCCTTTTGGACGGGCGTGGTGGACTGTGGGAGGATCGGACTGTTTTTATTCAAGCGCATCGGGGTAACGCCCCGGCAAGGTATCATCATTTTGCGGCCCGGAATCAACGGTGGAAGCTTCTTCACGCCTCTGGTTTTGGAAATGAAAATTTTGAGGGTTCCCCAAAGTTTGAATTATACGACATGCTGCTTGATCCTTATGAAAAACAGGATCTGGCAAGGGCTTTCCCGCACATTGTCAGTCGCATGAAAGGGGCCTACGACGCATGGTTTGATGATGTCAGTGCCACACGAC
>JAAZXX010000260.1:235-5766 GCA_014239995.1 Verrucomicrobiia bacterium | reverse complement strand
GCATTGACAACGCAGGGCAGCAAAGAAGCTCTGCGAAGTTTAGAATTGGGTGCAGTGGATATAGTCGAAAAGCCCAAGCTGGGTGTCAAAGAGGCGCTGGAGGATCTTTCCATTCAGATTTGCGATAAAATAAAAGCAGCAGCAATTTCCAAATTAAAAACGCCTCATCAGAGATTTTTGACACCAGCAAAAAAATTCACCATCGATGATGTTCTTCCTCAAAAAATCACTGCCTCAAGAAGCGGTGCAGAATCATTGATTGCCATAGGAGCATCAACAGGAGGTACAATAGCTTTAAATAATGTTCTTTCACCACTACCTGCAGATATGCCTGGAATTGTCGTTGTTCAACACATGCCAAAGGCCTTCACAGAGTCTTTTGCAAGTAATCTGAACTCGGACAGTAAGTTAAATGTATTCGAGGCAAAAGAAGGTGATAAAGTAGAACGTGGAAAGGTTCTGATAGCTCCTGGTGATCAACACATGATGTTAAAACTCGTAGGGAATGATTATGTGGTCAGCTTGAATAGTGGTGAACTTGTTAACCGGCACCGCCCATCAGTCGATGTGCTATTCCGTTCAGTTTCTAACTTAGGAGGTAAAAATTCAGTTGGAGTCATTCTAACAGGAATGGGTGATGACGGTGCGAAAGGGATTGTTGACATGCACAATACCGGATCCTTGACAATCGCACAGAATGAAGAGTCCTGCGTTGTCTACGGCATGCCGCGAAAAGCTGTGGAAAGTGGTGCCGTTGATGAGATTCTAAACCTCGAGGGGATTGTCAATCGCCTCATTCGACTACGTTGAAATCCTTTTATTTTTTCGAATTGATTTTCATTGGGTCTCATTGAAATATTATTAATTTAAAATCCATCTCATGACCAGTACTGATTTAAAAGGTGTTAAGGTCAGTTATGCTAATTTACCAAAGCCCTGAAAATTTATTGGCCTATTTATGAATGACCTGTTAAATGTAATTAAACCGTAAAAAGTAAAATCCCATACTAGAAAAGTCTTACCATGCAAAAATCAATGAAGAAAATACTCAAATTTATGTTTATAGTTCAAAGCCTTTTCCTGTATTTTGCGGCCTCAACCGTTTATGGAGGAGAAACACCATCCGTTCCTGGTGCCAGAGTTTATTTCATAAATATTAAAGACGGACAGACGTTGAAAAGTCCTTTTCTAATTCAATTTGGTCTGACAAGTGAGATGGGGATTGCCCCGGCGCTCGCTGACTGGCCGGATACTGGGCACCATCACCTGATAATAGATTCTCCTGTTCCAAATGAGAATAAGTCAATCAGCAACAAACACATTCATATGCACATGGGGCAAACAGAAATCACATTAAAACTTACAAAAGGAAAACATACAATGCAGATGGTACTCGGCGACTATTCACATATTCCGCACGATCCACCGGTGATGTCGGAAGTCATAACTGTAAATGTTAAATAAAGGTTCACCATGTTCTTAAACCGTTTGACCGTCAGAAACCAGCTTGTGCTGGTTATATTAATCGGCGGGATTCTGATCCTGACGGCCATGTCATATGTGTTGATTCGCATGCACAGTGATTTTGCTGAGCATCAGTTCATGCTTCGCCATGAACGTTTAACAGCCCTGATGGCCAATGAAATGGCGCCTGCGCTACATCTAGGTGATGGACGTATTATCGGTAAAAAGGTAAAGGCCTTCGTTTCCACAGTAGAAGAAAATCTGGTAGTCCTCAGGGCCTTCGATATGGAAGGAGAAATGGTCTACGAAAAACTGAACGGTGATCAAGCTCCAGACCTGAACAAGATGATTATGAAAAATATTAGGACACTAAAACAGGGTGGAGAAATAAGGGAAGATTCCCCTGATAATGTTGTTCTTTTGAAGCCGGCCTTTCTACCGGGAAATGAAATTGGTGGATTCATCGGTGTTGCCTGGAGCAAAAGAGAGTTGACTGAACTCCGCTTGGAACTTATCCGCACTGCGATTTTCTTTACCCTTGCATTTCTATTTATCGGCGGCATTGTTATTATATTCATCCTCCATCACTTCATTACACGACCGGTGGGTGATATGGTGATGATGATTGACCACGAATCTAGGGAGATTGCAGATGCTAATCGTAAACTTGCATCACGAACACAAAGACAGAGTACTTCTCTGGTCGAGACTGCAGCGTCGATGGAACAGATGTCGAGCATCGTGTACAGCAATGCAAACGATGCCAAGAATGCATCAACACTGGTTCGCTCCGCCCGTGAAACGGTTGATTCCGGTCGCAATGAACTGCAGGAAACCGTAATACGGACCATTGAAACCAACGAGCGTTCACTATCCAAACTTCAAACCGCCAACACTCAAGTGGTTGAGGCTATGGCTGCTATTTCAGAGAATTCCGTTAAAATCTCTGGCATCATCAACCTTATCAATGATATTGCCTTTCAGACTAATTTGCTGGCCCTCAACGCTTCTGTGGAAGCAGCACGAGCCGGTGAGCACGGCAAAGGTTTTGCGGTGGTTGCTACTGAAGTCCGCAAGCTCGCCCACCGTTCTTCCAAAGCATCGGCTGAAATCGGAAAACTCATAGAATTGGAAATGCAAAGTATCAAAAACGGAAGGGACTTTGTCGATGGAAGCGACCTGGCATTAAACAGCATGCAACAAGAAACTGAAGAAATGCTGAAGACTCTTAAAGACAAAAGTAATGAAAGTATGGAAGAAATACTTAAAGCCGTCATCAATTTTTCTGAAATGATGGAAAACATCGAAGTGGCATCAACGGAGCATGCCACCGGCATCAGTCAGGTCAATCAGGCAATTGCAGACATGGATAAGCTAACCCAGGAAAATTCATTGATGGTCGAACAGAATGCAACAGCCAGCCAGAATATGACACTGGAAACCGAACTTCTCAGGAGGATGTTTTCCTCTAAAAAAGGAGGACAGATGAAGGGATCTTCCAGAATAACTGGAGGGCAATTCGTAGAAGGATCTGCACAGGACAGAATTCAGGAAATGACAACTGCTGCTCTGCCTGATCACAAAGAAAGAGAAGAAAAGGCGGCTCCACAGATTGAAATGCCAGAATTGGAAAAGAAACTTGAAAATTTTAAATGAAACGAAAATTCTAGGATTTCTACACTACTGTATTTAGGACTAAAAACTAAACTAATGAGGATCTCATGATTACACTCGAAGTAAACCGGAATTCTCACAAAGTCGATGTGACACCAGGCACGCCATTGCTCTGGGTGCTGCGGGATCACCTCAAGCTACACGGAACCAAGTACGGATGCGGCATAGAGCAATGCGGGGCCTGTACCGTTCATGTCAACGGACGCGCCGTGCGCTCCTGTGGAATCACTGTGGGCGAAGTCGCTGGCAAAGCAATCACCACAATCGAGGGACTCTCTCCGGACAGTACTCATCCGGTCCAGCAAGCCTGGATTGAGGTGGACGTGCCGCAGTGCGGCTACTGCCAGACAGGTATGATCATGGCGACCGCCGCCCTGCTGGAGCGCAACTCCATGCCCTCCGACCGGGACATTGACCGTACCATCTCCAACATCTGTCGCTGTGGCACTTACAACCAGGTCCGCCAGGCCATCCACCGCGCCGCGCAACTCAAGGAGGGAGCATGAACATCTTCCATATCAACCGACGTGAATTCATTAAATCCTCTGCGCTCGCAGGAGGCGGACTGATACTCGGCCTCTCCGGGTTGCCCAAACTCGCTCAAGCAGGCACCGGCTCGGCCCTGCCGCCCTACCTGCGCATCGCCACGAACGGGGGTATCCACCTTGGAGTACCAAGTGCCGAGATGGGACAAGGCATCCATACCACGCTGGCCATGCTGCTGGCTGAGGAACTGGAGGTGGAAATGTCCCAAATCCACCACATCGAAACCCTCCACCATCCGGATTTCAAGCATCCAACTTTTAGGGAGTGGACCAATTCTGCTCTGAATGTTCAAATGACTGGGGGCAGTGTATCGATTCGAGCCTGGCATCAACCATTCCGGAAGATAGGAGCGACAGCACGGGAACTCCTGCGCAGCGCCGCCGCTCAGAAATGGAATGTGCCACTGGACGAGTGCCGAGCCGTGAACGGTCGCATCGAACATTCCAGCAACCGGCGCAGTCTGGGCTACGGTGAACTCGCCGGAGCCGCCTCACGACTTACGCCACCGGAGAATCCGGCACTGAAAACTCCGGAGCAGTTCAGGCTCCTGGGCAGAGCCATTCCCCGCTGGGACACTCCTGAAAAGGTCAATGGCAGCGCTGTTTTTGGCACAGACGTGGACCTTCCTGGGATGCTTTACGGCACGGTCAAGCATTGCGTGGTTTTTGGGGAGAAACTCTCAGGGGTTGACGATGCCAGAGCCAAGGCGGTTCCGGGCGTGATCGCCATCATCCCGCTGGAGGATCAGGCGGTCGTGGTCGCCGACTCCACCTGGGCCGCCATGCAGGGGGCCAAGGAACTAACTCTACACACTTCAGGGGGCCACAAGGACTTGAGTGACGAAAACATCATCCAGCAGTTCCGATCGGACCTCGCCAAAACAGGAGTACCCGTCGCCCATCGTGGTGATCCAGCTACGGCCATGGCCAAGGCCATTCGGGTGATAGAGCTCGAGTATGAATCCCCCATGCAAGCCCATGCCGCCATGGAACCGCTTTGTGCGACGGCAAGTGTGACTCCGGAAGGGTGTGAGGTCTGGGCTCCCACTCAATCGTCTGATTTTGCCATGATGATGGCCATGGGGGTGACGGAACTGCCTCCGGATAAGATCAAAATCCACACGACCTACCTTGGTGGTGGTTTTGGAAGAAAAGTAGCGTTTGATTTCCTACTTGCCCCGCTCGTGGCTTCCAAGGTTATGGGAAAACCAGTGAAGGTCACATGGACACGTGAGGAAGATACCCGTCATGATTTTTATCGTCCTCCGTTTCTAATCAACATGCGGTTTGGATTGAACTCTAAGGGGATACCTGAAGGACTGAACGTTAAACTGGTTGGGCCAGCAGTCAGCAGACAATGGCAAATGCCTCCGCCTTGGCTTGAAGAAAACGGGTATGACTGGCTTGTCACCATTGGCATGTTTGATGGCTACAATTTGCCAAATCGCACCCCAGATTTGTCGAAGGCTTATGCCATTCCCAGCCTCCAAGTGGATTTTGTGCCCTCTGACATTCAAGCCCCCACTGGCGCTTGGCGTTCTGTAGGGGCCTCTCACAACACATTTGCTCTAGAAAGTGGTCTTGATGAAGTGGCGCAGTCAGGAGGGCATGATCCCTTTGAGCTCAGAAGGAAACTGCTGACCCGCAATCCAAGAGCATTGGCGGTGCTGGATCAGGCTGCCGAGCTTTCGGGATGGGGCAAGGCTCCGGAAGGGCGCTTTCAGGGTATGGGATACACGGACTACCTTGAGACGTTTCAGGCACAGGTGGCTGAGGTTTCCGTGAGCAAACGTGGCAAGATAAAGGTTCACAAAATCACCTGCGTGGCCGATTGCGGTAAGGTCTTCA
>JAAZXX010000260.1:0-225 GCA_014239995.1 Verrucomicrobiia bacterium | reverse complement strand
TATGGGTTGAATGCCACCCTGAAGGGTGAGATTAATGTCAAGGACGGGCAGATCGTGCAAAGCAACTTTGATGACTACCCGATGCTAAAGCTCAAGGACACTCCGGAGATCAACGTCCATCTGATGGAGAACCATGAGGCGCCGGGTGGGCTGGGTGAAGCCGGAACACCGCTAATCGGGCCGGCAGTGGCCAACGCGGTCTTTGCAGCCAGAGGCAAACGTATC
>JAAZXX010000025.1 GCA_014239995.1 Verrucomicrobiia bacterium | reverse complement strand
CTGCATTCCATTGCATGACGAATGGAAGGCATAGCGCATTGGCCAGGCCGTGATGCAGTTGGCAAAGATTGGAAAGTGGGTGGGCCATGGAATGAGTTGCCCCCAGATCCTTTTGAAAGGCAATGCCCCCCATCATGGCACCCAACAGCATGCCGCCTCTGGCATCCAGGTTTGAACCCTCATGAACGGCCTTTAAAAAGTGTCGAGAGATGAGTTGAATACCTTCCAGCGCAATACCATCGCAAAGAGGCTGCAGGACAGGGGATGTGAAGGATTCGATACAGTGGGTCAGTGCATCCAGTCCAGTGGCTGCAGTCAGTTTGTCGGGAAGGGACACCGTGACCTCCGGATCAAGGAGAACCTCATCAGCCAGCAGGCTTGGATGAAAAATAACAGATTTCGCATCCGTTTTTTCCAGCGTGATCACACTGCTCCTTCCAACTTCACTCCCTGTTCCGGCCGTTGTGGGAATGGCGATGAAGGGCGGAAGGGCGCTCCAGGTCCGTGCGAGTATTGGGCCGCTCTCCTCAAGTCGCAGACCGGGTTCCATGATCAACAGGCGGCAAACCTTTGCCACGTCCAAGGCGCTGCCTCCACCAAGACCAATGATGCCGTCGCATTGGTTTGTCCGATACGCGTCCGCAGCACCCCTGACGTTTGATTCGACAGGGTTGGGGTGTACGTCTTTGAAGACAGAGACATGCCGAAGGTGGTCAACACCCTCCAAGGCCTTCATCAATTTGCCATAAGCCGGAGTGTCAGGCAGAAATGTGTCACAGACAATCAGCGGGTGTTGGATTTCAAGTTTTTCAAATACGCTTTCGATTGCGCTCAGGACGCCTGGGCCATATTGAACAGAGGTCGGAAAGGAAAAAGATGCAGTGCTGGTCATGGTATGCGTCTATCAGCGGGCGTAGTGGTTTACAAAGTTTTGAATGATCAGTGGGGTCTGGTCGGGATCCTTGAGGTCCTGAATGCGCGACCTGAGGTTAAACGGTACTTTTTCCCGCCAGATTTCCACTCTCGGCGTCCAGAGGTATTTGATGATTTCACCGGTGAATTCCGGATGAAACTGAACCCCGAAGAACAGGTCTTGAAACTGAAAAGCCTGCACTTTGGTATGCTTGCTTCTGGCAAGCCATTGGCAGTTGGGTGGGATTTCTTCCACGTAGTCAGCATGTCCGCTGATGGCATTGAACTGCGTTTTCAATCCCTTGAAAAGAGGGGATTTCCTGCCTGCCGTGGTGAGTTCGATCCTGGAATTCATCAGTTGAAGGCCCTCTGGATGGTGTTTGACTTCTCCCTTCAGGAACCTGGCCAATATCTGATGACCGAAACAAACCCCGAGTACCGGAATGCGGTGGGTCAGGCAGGACTGCAGAAAAAGCAGAAGGTTAATGGTGGATTCCTCATGATCCCAAGCATCCCTGGGGGAGCCGGAAATGATGACTCCATGAAGGTCGCCCTCGAGAGCCTGATCCAGATTGTCCTCGATATTGAGGACATTAAGAACGCATGCATCATTCCCAGGAAGCGTCTTGCTGAACCAAGCTGAGACCTCCCTCAATGGGTGGTTTACCATATAGTCAGCCGACCATCTGACGGCATCTACCAAGAGTAGTTGCTTGACTCTCATGTGGTGATCCAATTTCCCGTGACCGCTATGCCCTGGACTACTGCTGTTCCTCAATGGGGGCATTTCCACCCTCGATACCGATTGATTTCTGGCTGAGTGATTTGCTTTGAAGGACATCACTGAATTCGGGATAGGCAACCGCATAGGGAAATCCCTTGCCGGTGCCCGCGGCTCCGAACTGTCCCTTCTTGTTCAGTGCGATAAAGTTGATGTGAAGTTCATCAACAGGGCGGCCGTCCAGACGGGCGATTCGCCGGAGGGTCTCTGCACACGCTTCCTCCGGAGACAAACCCTGGCGCATGTATTCGACCACCATGAAGGAGCCACAAAAGCGCATGACATTTTCGCCAACACCGGTGGCCCCGGCTGCGCCTATCTCATTGTCCACGTAAAGACCACTGCCCAGTATAGGGGAATCACCGACTCGACCCGCCATTTTGTAGGCCAGTCCGCTGGTGGAACACCCGCCTGCCAGGGTGCCGTCCTCGGCAATGCCAATCAGTGCGATGGTATCGTGGTTTTTCTCGCCGACCTCCAGCTTTTTACGGGAACGTTTCCATGCGCGCCATTCCTGGCGTTGTTGGGCCGTGAGTAAATTTTCTGAGGCGAACCCCTGATCCAGGGCAAACGCCTTCGCTCCTTTACCCACAAGCATCACATGCGGTGTTTTCTCCATGACAGCACGTGCCACTGAGATGGGGTGAGCGATGTCCTCAATGCCTCCCACACTGCCAGCCTTGGAGCCAGGTCCAAACATGATGCATGCGTCCAGTTGCACTTTGCCATTGGCAGCGGGCTTGCCTCCCGCACCAACGGACGCATTACTCTTGTCTGCCTCCGTCAAGCGGATACCTGCCTCCACTGCATCCAGCAGGGATCCATTTTTCTTGTATTGCCTCATCGAGGCTTCGTTGGCGGGCTTTCCAAATCCCCAAGTGGATACAAAAACCGGACGAGCTGGCGCAACATGGGCATGCGACTGGGCTTGAGTCTTCATGGTATGGGATGCGGCGCCACCTGCGACCGCCATCATGCCTTTTGAAAGAAATCCACGACGGGAGCAATGCTTCATGAGCTACAGGTTTAGATCCATGAGATGCGTTTGGCAATGTTAATTGAGCAGAACAGCGTCTTGTTTTACCGATGATGACCTTCCTTGATGTTGTTTTAAGGCAAAGCTGCCGGGTGGTTTTGAACATGTTCCCTGGTAAGCCATGCGTGGTTGTGTCTCCTGCACCAAGCCAGACCAGCTGTGAGGGTGAAAAAAGGATGCCGGGTGAGTTGCAGACGTGGCTTTTACTTGCCAGAATCTGTTTTCCAAAGTATCTGGCGCTTCCCTGTAAATGTCTGATTGAAGTCCATGTGGTGGATCCCGATGAACCGCATTTTTTTTCAAAGGGGTGGAAATTCATATAGGCCTTGGTTGTGTCCAGACCCTCAAGTTGGAGAGCATTTTCTACCTGCCAACTGGGTGGCGGTCTTGTTCAAACCGCCACCTAAGGTTATGTCACGATACTCCACGGATCGTCTTGCCGGCATCTGTCACACGCTGGATGGGTGCCGTTTTACAGCCGCATTATAAAAATGGATGCATTTTGTACCTTGTGCAGGGTTCCTCCTGATTCTATTTTAGAGGTATGTCGATTGTCATCACACTCATCGTGGTGGGTTCACTCCTGATATTTGCCGAGATTTTTCTACCCGGAATGATTGCCGGAATGTTTGGGGCAGTTTGTTTGCTCGCGGCGATACTTTTTGGCTATCAGCAGTTTGAACTTCCTACGGCTCATTATCTTGCCTTTGGGATTTTTTTTCTGGCCGGCGTCGAGATCATCGCATGGCTCCTCTGGTTTCCCAATAGTCGCCTCGCTCAGCGTTTTATTTCGAAAGGGGCGATCGGGAGCATGGGTACACAACGTTCCGAGCTCATTGGCGAGGCTGGGGTTGCCTTGACGGAACTGCGTCCAAGTGGTGCCATGCGCCTATCTTCCGGTGCCAGGGTCGATGTGGTGACGGAAGGGGAACTGATCGAGCGGGGAAGGCGTGTGAAGATTATCGATGTGGAGGGCTTCCGTGTGGTGGTGCAAGAGGACGAGACCAGTGCAGACTGAGGGCATTTTGTATATCAAAAAATATTAGCATCTTTTTTTCAAACAAGTAGAATTAAACAAATTTATGAACATCATACCTATTGTTGCCATTGGCCTAGGCGTTGTCGTTGCCTTGGTTGTCTTCATCCTCCTGATCAACTTTTTCAGCATCTGGTTACGTGCCCTGACCTCCGGCGCACGTGTCTCCTACACTGAATTGATCGCCCTGCGCCTGAGGAGTGTGCCCGTGGGTATGCTCGTGAACGTTCGCATCACCGCCGTCAAGTCAGGCATCCCTCTTTCCATCGATGATCTTTCCACCCATTTTCTCGCGGGAGGCAACATTGAAATGCTTGTTCTAGCACTGATTGCAGCCCGCAAAGCCAATATTCGACTGGAGTTCGATCGTGCTTGCGCCATTGATTTGGCAACCAAGGGAACCGGTAAAAATGTGATTGAAGCGGTCAAGACATCTGTCAACCCTCTCATCATTGATTGCCCCAGTCGCACCGTGGGTAAGGGGACCATTGATGCCGTTGCCAAGGATGGGATCGTGATCAAGGCCCGTGCACGTGTCACCGTGCGAACCAATCTCGACCGATTTGTCGGTGGAGCTACCGAGGAGACGATCGTGGCCCGCGTTGGTGAAGGCATCGTCTCAACGATTGGTTCTTCGAATTCTTACAAGGATGTGCTTGAAAATCCGGACCGTATTTCCAAGACCGTGCTGGACAAATCGCTGGACAGTAATACCGCTTTTGAGATTCTTTCCATTGATATTGCTGACGTTGATGTGGGCGAAAATGTGGGAGCCAAGCTGCAGGCCGAGCAGGCAGATGCCAACAAGCTGATTGCCCAGGCCCAGGCAGAGGTCCGTCGTGCTGCCGCCGTGGCCACGGAACAAGAGATGGTGGCACGGGTGGAAGAAATGCGAGCGCGTGTTGTCGAGGCTGAAGCGCAGGTGCCGTTGGCGATCTCTGAGGCTTTTCGTTCTGGTAATTTGGGTGTCATGGATTACTACCAACTGAAGAATATCCAGGCGGATACCACCATGCGGGATGCCATTGGCAAGGACAATCCTCGTCCGGGTCCGGACACGAATCTTGATCAATGATGTCCCCTCAAGACTACCTGGGACGAGATCGATGAGTGATTCTTTTCGCTTTTCAGAGAGTCAAATGACAAGTAAATACATGTCTTAGCCTTCATGGACAACGGATTTTACATCATTGTTATCATTGCAATCCTTTCGACGGCTGCGGATTGGATTGGCAAGCGACGTAAGGCCCGACAGGGGAGAGATTCAGGGTCTCCCCTGCGCCCGCAGGCATCGCCTTCAGGCGAACAGGCTCGTGCAGGCGACCCGAGAAGCAGCCAGCGCAGCGAAGACGCCTCTCCATCATCCCTTTTTGACCATCTCCAGGCGGAATTGCGGAAAATGACTGAGCAAGACCCCTTGGTGGAGGTGTTGGACAAAGTATCTGAAGACTCGACTCATTCCACCCGTGATGTTTCGCTTCCTCCGGAGAAAATTGCTCCAAAGATGGAGCCTGCGGATGGGATCCTGGCGCAGCAGGGGCGGTTTTCTGAGATCGAGAACCGTAAGAGGGAGGCTGCCCGCGAATTGGCTGAGTTGAGGGAAAAGTTGCGTAGGCCTAAGCGATCCTCTCAACCGAATGGTGATGCATTCATGGGAGGGGGAAACCAGGGCATAGATGCGGGGAATTTGCGTCGGTGGCTCAAGCATCCAGGGCGTTTGAGGCAGGCAATCGCGTTGAATACCCTTCTTGAAAAACCAACGGGTATCAAGATGCTCAAGCGTGATTTTTTCCCCTTGAAACGAGGTTCCTGAGCTGCCCGCGTTTCAATCGGTTCCAGAGCCGATTTCCCGCATAGACTGTTTCAACTTGGCGACACCGTCGTCGAACGCGGCAGAAAGTTTTAGCACTTTGACGCCCCTCACTTTGCGTCTGAAGCTGCGATAAAGCTCTTGAGCCTCGGGGATATCCATTTTGTTGGCAGCCACGAAAAAGGGTTTTTCCAACATCGCAGGATCATACAGCTTTAATTCCTCGCGTAGTTGCTTGAAATCATCCCAAGGCTTCCTTGCATCCACTCCTGCCATGTCAATGAGCAGGACCAGGGCTTTGCAGCGCTGAACATGGCGCAAAAAGGCGTGTCCAAGGCCAACATTTTGATGGGCTCCATCGATCAGGCCTGGAATATCGCACACCGTCATGCGGTGATAATCCTCAAATTCCATCACTCCGATCTGGGGATGTAAGGTGGTGAACGGGTAAGGAGCTATCTTGGGTTTCGCCTTTGAGATGCTTGTCAGGAGTGTTGACTTACCTGCATTGGGGTATCCGACGAGACCAATCTCGGCCAGCATGCGAAGTTCGAGCTGGAAGGTGTCTTCCTCGCCTGCAGAGCCGGGTTGGGCGAATCGGGGCGTTTGATTCTTGGAACTTGCAAAATGTTGGTTCCCCAGTCCTCCCCTGCCACCCTTGCACAATAGAAAACGCTGGCCATGTTCGGTCAAGTCTGCAACCACCTTACGTCCTGAAGGTTGTTCTGGTAATTGCTCCTCCTGAATCGTATCGCTCTCGGTCAGGCTGATTTCAAGTGCGCGTTCGTCGCCCCGTTGCCGCACTCGGGGTGGTTCAGGCATATGCTCGCCAGATTGTTTGAGAGGCGTGGGTGCCGTTCCTGTCGCACTTTCCTGATTCCCCTTTTCCACGCTCCATATGGTGGTGCCACAGGGAACTTTGACGATGACAGGTGTACCACTTTTTCCTGTCTTTCCCTTTCCTTGTCCCGGGAGACCGTTCTTTGAAACAATGCGGGGAGCATAATACTGGGCGATCAGGTTGTTGATGTCATGGCTTGCCTCGAGAATAATATCGCCGCCTTTGCCTCCATCTCCCCCACAGGGTCCACCCTTGGGGCGGTATGCTTCACGCAACAATGCCACGCATCCATTGCCGCCGTGGCCTGCGTGTGCATATATCTTGACTGAATCGATGAACATGATGCTTCCGCGGGAGCCTCTTTTACGAAAGGAACTGGTATTGAATCCTGAACAAAAAAAGGCGAGGCCGCTGGGCCTCGCCTTAGGAAATGGTAGCCGTAATGTAAAAGAGTGTCTGAAATTTGCTTTTACTAGGCCGTCGTATCAACATTGACGCGTCGGCTGTGCTTATCGAAAAAGACTTTGCCATCGGTCAGTGCAAACAAGGTCCAGTCACGGCCCTGCCCTACGTTGACACCTGGGATGAATTTACTTCCACGCTGCCGGAGAATGATGTTGCCCGCACGAACGACCTCGCCGCCAAACTTTTTCAAGCCGAGGCGCTTGCTGTTGCTGTCACGACCATTGCGTGAACTGCCTTGTCCTTTCTTATGTGCCATGATTGTATCCTTGTATTATGCGTTGATCTCCTTGACTTGGACAACTGTCTGCTCCTGACGGTGACCGATGGTCTTGCGATAGCCTTTACGGCGTCGCATCTTGTAGGTCAGTATCTTTGGACCGCGCTTGTGTTCAAGCACATCAGCCACAACCGTTGCGGAGTCGACTGTAGGAGTCCCAATTTGCAGATCACCATCATTGTTAACCATCAAAACCCTCTCAAAGGTAACGGGTTGACCTGCCTTCACATCCAAGCGCTCCACAATCAACTTGTCGCCTGATTTAACTCGGTATTGTTTGCCACCTGTTTCTAGAACCGCGTACATAAGCTAAAATATAATCCCCTTAATAGGAACGGGAAATCAATCAAATAACATCGAAGGTGTCAATATCGGAGAAAAAATATTTTTTTGAACCATCATGAACAAAGCCTGAGGCAGTGCAACGAGCGGTTCTCCTGTTACCATGATATTTCTCCTCTCGTGCCAGCAGAGGTGACCCTTACCGCTATG
This sequence comes from Verrucomicrobiia bacterium, assembly GCA_014239995.1. Taxonomy (GTDB): domain Bacteria; phylum Verrucomicrobiota; class Verrucomicrobiia; order Limisphaerales; family AAA164-E04; genus AAA164-E04. The sequence goes on along the minus strand of JAAZXX010000025.1, from coordinate 7,489 downwards.
AAATTGCCTCTGGCAGCTGTGTATGTATTTTTCGCCTCTCCCTGCCGTTTTCTTGACATGATGAGATATCCTACGAGTGATTCATGAGCAAAACTCGACTCATCTCCCTATTATTTGGACTGGTCATACTTTTTTGGGTTTTCCAAAGCGTAGGACTGGCTCAGGTTCTCATTTCCATCAAGAAACTGGGGTGGCGAACCCTCATATTAGCCCCGTTTTTCATTATTCCCACAACCATGGCATCCTTGGCTTGGAGAAGCCTCTTCACTATCGGCAAAAAGCCTGCATTCACAAGAATCTTTTTTGCAACCTGGGTCGGCTTGGCCTGTAATTGGCTTTTACCAGTGGCTCAGATCGGGGGTGAACTGGTCAAGGCCCGTTTACTCTCAAGGCCTGAGCTTGATGCTGAACCCTGGTCCACCATGGTCCTGGACAAGACCTTCCAGGTAATCACCCAGATTTTTTTCACCATGCTTGGTCTCGGTATACTCATGAGATACCCCGTGGGAGCGACCTTTTGGTGGGCGTCGGCGTTTGGATTGCTAATACTCAGTGTGATTGGGACAGTCCTGATATGTGTGCAGAAGTGGGGTTTCTTTCTGATATCAGCGAAACTTCTGCAGCCTCTTTTCAAACATTCAAAGCCTGGCGATATGCTGAAAGTTGCCAAGTCCATCGATAATCAGGTGATCCTTCTCCATGAAAAACCATGGCCACTTGTTCAGGCTTTCAGCTGGCGCCTGGGATTTCGCTTCTGTATGGCAGGTGAAATATATCTGATCATGTTTCTCATGGGGTCTCCCGTCACCGTAGGCGAAGCCATCGTGCTGGAGAGCCTCGGACAGGCGGTCCGCATGATGGCCTTCTTCATACCTGCGGGTCTGGGTGCTCAGGAGGGAGCCCTTGCTTTGATAGGTGCCAGTCTGGGGCTCCCATCCATCTCGTGCCTCGCGCTGTCGATTGCGAGGCGAATGCGCGAACTGATGGTAGGATTACCCGGTCTGGTGGCCCTTTGGGGCTCTCAAGTCGCTTCTCCAGCAAAAGTCACGAGGTAGACGGGAGCCTCAGACAGGTGGGCTTCCCGTCAAGTGGAGCAATAAACCAAGCATGTCCTGCTCGATACCTGCATCCAGCCGGTCGGCTAGTTTTGCTCAAGCCCTCCAGACAAGAGGTAGGAGACCAGGTCAACCACTTCTTCCGGGTTCAGGGCATTGATGAGGCCCGAGGGCATGGCGGAAATATCATGTGCGCGCTGGTCGGCGACATCTTCCATCGCGATTCGGATGGTTTCTTCCGGCAGCAAGGGGTTGGTCAACATTTGCAGGTATGCATCTGTTTCACCAGCGAGTCTTCCAATGATTTCCGAGCCATCTTTTAGGGTAACGACCGTGCTACCGTATTGGTCCGAGATGATTCTCGAGGGTTCGATGATGTTTTCGAAGAGATCTTTGATGGAGTAGCGACTGGATATGCCCGTTAGATCCGGACCGACGGCACCTCCTTCGCCCGCAAAGCGGTGGCAACTCGCGCATGCAGTGGCCTGGAAGAGGTTTTTTCCACGTTTCAGGTCTACCTGCTCGGAAGCCCCAGCAAAGGCCTCTACGGCCCCCTCAACGGTCCATAGGCGCCCTGGTCCCTCGGGTGCGGTCAGCCCTGCATCCAAAGAAACCTCGACGGTGGAGGCTTGGTCGAGTCTGCTGCGCTCGGTAGCGTCCTTCACGTTCGCAAGCGCTTCTGCTCGCACGTTTTCAATGAACTTATCGAAACTGGCTCCGCCCTTCCACGCCCGTGCGGTTGGAAACCATGAAAAATAGGATTTTCTGAGCTCGGGTGACCAGCCCGTGGTGATTGATCGCAGATGAAAGGCCAAGGCGATCTGCTGAAGGTTGGGTCTGCTCTTGTGCGTGGCATAAGCTGCCTGCGCATAGCCGGAATTACGTGCCAGTTTTTGGGCATTATCCACAGGCTGGTGTGCATCCCCTGCAATCAATAGCTGGTGAACGGTTCTCCCTGTGGCTCGTGGATCACCCAGGAAAAGCAGTAATTGGCACAGTTCGCGATCCAAGTCATTGTCCCGGGAGGGGTAGAGAGGGGACAGCGCATGTATGAGCGCTTCGGTCATCTCCGTCGAGGGCTGGCCCATGCGAATGAGGCACAGTTGGTAGGCCCTCAGGGTTGCCAGTTTCAATGACTTGCCCATGGAATCCAGCCGGAGTCGATGCAAGGCACTCAGAATGGCCGGTTGGAAGCTTTTCTCCTCCGTGCGGCTCAGGGCAACCAGTGCCTCCACGGCTGCCAATGGGACTGTTTCTGAGAGGGCTTTCCTGCGCCAGAGGCCCGTATCCTGCCTCTCGATGGCAACACGGGCAGCATGTCGCACGTGTCGATCCTCATGGGAAAGATACGGCCATGCCTCTTCCACCGCCTGTGGCGAACTTTGGGCCGAGTGAAGTTTTTCAAGCCCTTGTCTCAAGTGTGCCTCCACCGTCTTTGCTTGTGCCTTGGCCTGGTTGGTGGGGGCGTCGCCCACATAGGTTACGCGGTGCAGTGCCGATTGGGTACCTCGACCTCCCACCAGGAAATACATATGCCCATCCTTTGGGTGGATCAGGAGATCTGTCAGGGGCAGTGGGCGCCCACTGATAAACTCTTCTTTTATCCCAACATAGGATGCACCCTTGGGCTCAAGGTGGACGGCATACATGGTGCCGTAGGTCCAGTCATTGATGTAAATGGCATGCTGGTATTTTGCCGGGAACTTGGCTCCAATGCCGCTGCAGACCCCCACAGGGCTGCCGACACCAATATCGACCGTGGTGGGTAATGAGTCAGGATAATATCCCGGCCATTTACCAGAGCCGGAGCGCCACCCAAAATCAGCACCGCTTACAACATGGTTGACACGCGTCGGTCGATACCATGGCATGCCGAGATCCCATTCCATGTCTGCGTCAAAACTGAACATGTCCCCAAGGGCGTTGAAGGCGACGTCAAATTGATTGCGGAAACCATGTGCGATGAGTTCCAGCTTTTTTGCTTCGGGATCCGTTTTCATGATAAACCCTCCGGGAGCTAAAACGCCCCTTGCATGACCATTACCGTCCCACATGCGCGGCAATAAGTGATCCTCTTTCCAAGCCTCTTTCAAGGGACGGGAGGCATAGGCAGGGGGAAGTTTGGAGTGGTTGCCTGCAACCAGATAGAGGGAGGATTGATCCGGGCTGAGCACAATACTGTGAACACCGTGTTCGCCGGAAGCACGGAATGCCTGAAGCAAACGGACTTGATCGAAGTTGTCGTCTTGGTTGGTGTCTCTCAGGCGGTAGAGTCCATGGGCATGGTCATTCCTTTCATTGATAAACACATACAGGCTTTCGAATGCGTACAGAACACCATGAGCCCCTGTGAAAGGTTTACCATTGTATTCAATCCTGAGGCGCTCGAAAGTGACCTCTTGGCCGGTGACTTCACCCCGGTAGAATCCTCCGTTTTGATCACAGGTGATCAACCGGCCCATGGGATCTACCGTCATACCGACCCAGGAACCCTGCCTTATCTTTGGGACCCTGTAAATCTCCTCCGACTCAAAGCCAGGCAGTGTTTGCACACCCGTTAAAGCGGTGTTTTCCGCCTTGCTCGCATTGTTCAGCACCTTGCCCCATGGATGGTCTCCATATTTGCCAACGACCACAGCCTGGCGCCATTCATTTTGCCCAGCCGGGCTTGCTTGCCAATCACTTCCTGTTTCAATGACCTTGGTCGAACCATCCGGTTTTTGAAGTGTCAACCTGAGGATGAGTCCTGCAGGACCTCCATGATTGATTGCCCTCACAAGGAGATCGTTCTGGCCCTTTTGAAGCATTTTGGTGACATCAACACTGACCGGCTGGTTCCAATCGGAATTGCTTGCCGCTTTTTTTTCGTTCAAAAAGAGTTCTGCCCCATTATCACAGGTGAGCTGCAGCATGGCTTTTTCTGGGTTAAAGCCGAGTTGGAGTTTCTTTTTAAAATCGGCTCGTTCACCGTTTTCGGATGCATGGGACAACCAGATCCAATTAAGTTCGGCCTGCATGGCAGGCAATCCCAGGACCATGCAGACGCAGAAGACTACTGAAAGACGGAAGTTCATGACTGCTTGGAATAGCGATCTTCCTGATACGAATCAAGCCAATTGTCACCTTCTGCCCCTTCTTTGGCAGGAAAGCAGGCTTCTTCAGTGCGTCGCAAAGCATGTCAAAAAACTCCTGCGCAGCATGATCCTGATTGACACATGTTTTTAAAGATTTCTCAACCCGTTCTTTGAGCTTTCCGCCTTACCTGCGTTGGGAAGAATATTTTTTCCATTGAAAAACCTGGTCGATGCATTTTCAATGCCCCCCGTGGAATGCGCCCGTAGCTCAGTTGGATAGAGCAGCTGCCTTCTAAGCAGCGGGTCACAGGTTCGATCCCTGTCGGGCGTACCATTTTTTTTCCACCGGGCAAGATATGGTTACCTTCTGTCCCCCCGGAAAAAGCGTTCGGTTACCTTTACGGTCAAACCCGATGGCTATAGGTGGCGGATCGACTCTACGATGGATGGAAAGCAATATCGTTCTCGTTTCAATACTAAAGCGGAAGCAATGCGCGAGCGGAAGAGGCTTCTTGAGCAGGAAGGTAAGCTTGGTAGATCTGGGGCGGTCTTGCTTGCTTGCTGTCCACCAAGAAGACGCAGCTCAAGCTCTAAAGCTTTTACAGCCCCATAAAGGGAGACTAAAAGATGCTGCGTAATTTTACGTCGAACGCTATTTGAAGTTTTCATCAAACAAAACTTTCAAATAACATTTTGAGGACTTGCTTTTTAAGTTGGATGAAAAGAAACGGAGACCCAAAACCATCATCAGTCTCAAAGACCGGACAAAAGCATTTCTCATCGATCATGGGGCAACTTCATCAGGGATTTAACACCAAAAGCATTTGTCGAATGGTTCTGGCGTCAGAGCGAGGAGGGAAAGTGCATGGTGTCGACCACGCAGGTTACGAAGCGTCAATATTCTCAGCTCTCTCTTCACGTCGTTAAAGCTGGTGCAATGGAAAGTCACCCTTGCTCAAGGGGAGTTGTCAGAAACGCTCACGGTGTATCGCATATTTTCCATTGCGACGTTGGCGTGTGTTTTGCATTTCAATGGAAAGGGAGTTGTTGTGATTGGTTCGGCTCATATACATCCCGACCAGCTTGGATCGGCTCAAGCGGTCCTTACCACCTCCAAATAAGCTTCTCACAGCAGTCGCCAGGATATGGATGATATTCTTCATTACGCGTCGTTCAAATACCCTACTTCACAGTCTTCTCAATGGGAACGTTTATTTATCCGCTGAGACGATCCTGCATGATTGAAAACTTGCTTCTGGCTTTGGATTCTTGCTCCTGAGGCCCTTCAAAGTGAGAAATACGTATCTTTTTTTCGAATGGAGACTCTTTGCTGGCATTGAATATGCTTATTGTTCAACTGCTTGAGCATACAGTCCAAGTAACTCACTGTTGTCCCATCAAAATGGATTTTTTAGGTTATCATATTATTCTTCCTGCTGTCTTGGTGACCGTCTTGGTCAGTATCAAGGTTCGGTTCCTCCTGCAAAACAGATGCGTGGAAGGCGAGAGACATTGGATCCCGGCCAGAAGCCGTTCCTCCGACCTGGCAAAGTTCAGGATGCCGCCTTCGGGTCATTATTGCGCCATGGCTTGGTCTCGACTGATGGCACACGGCAAGGTGAACCGAATGATCAGAGCCAAGGGTACCACCTTGCAGGACCAGTCCTTCGAATTACTCATGGAACCCTGTCGTGATCAAAGCCTTTGTATCACCGGATACCGGCACGGATGTGATGCGGATCCCGGGGCTGTGCTTGAAAACTGTTACCTGTCCCTCCTGCCGGGCATGCACGCCGTTTTGATACTGGATGAAACAGGGTCTTCTCATCTTGTTTGCGGGGCAAGCGGGGGGTTCAAAGCCGACTGTTTCCTCAAGGATGCGGATTCCGTTCTGGCTATTGAAAACCTCCTCAGGCCGTCTCACTCCAACGAGCTTCGACTCCATTACAAGCATCACGAGCCCTCATTGAATTTTACATCCGTGGCAACCTTGCCATGAAGTCTTAAAGTTAACGTGTCGTAGTTGGGCAGGAGTGTTTTCCTGCGCCTCTGAGATGACTCAAATGAGTTGGCTGAACATGCCGTCACGGAGCTTCGGCTCAAACCAGGTGCTTTTAGGAGGCATGATGCCTCCATCATCAGAGATATGCATCAGGTCTTCGATCCGTGTGGGGTGCATGGCAAAGGCAACAGCATGGCTGCCGCTATCCACCATCTGTTCCAGGGCTTGCAAGCCACGAATCCCCCCGACAAAACTGATGCGTTCACTTTTGCGGGGATCATCAATACCAAGTAAGGGCGACAGAATGTGGTTTTGTAGCAGCGAAACATCCAGTTGCTCCACAGCGGTGCCGCTCTGGGCCAGCGTTTCGCTGATACGAAAGCGGTACCAATGATGTGCCATGTAAACCCCAATTTCATTTTTTTCGGTCGGATCCACAGGTGTTTCCGAGTCGATTAGTTCCCCCAGGCCCTGAAGTGTGGAAAGCACTTCCTCCGGCTGATGTCCGTTCAGGTCACGGACGGCCCTGTTATAGGCAAGGATTTGCATCTGGTTGTGGGGGAAGACGACGGTCAGGAATGTTGTTGAGTCGCCTTTGCCTTGCCTGGACTGGTATATGCGACCTGCCGCAGCGCTTCGATGATGGCCATCTGCAATGTAAAGCGAAGGTATTTCTCCGAATGCCTTCTGGATTTCCTGGATGACCGAGGCTTCGGTCACGGTCCACGCCGTGTGACGCACGCCGTCCGAGGCAGTGAAGTCAACGGAGGGTTGGTGGCTGGATTGTGAACTGAAGATGCGGTCGAGTTCGGGTTGGGCTCGGTAGGTTAAAAAAACCGGACCGGTTTGGGCATTGAGGGACTCGATGTGCCTGACGCGGTCGTTTTCCTTGTCCGGTCGGGTGAACTCGTGTCGCTTGATGATCTCATCAAGGTATTCCTGGCACGATGCCGCTGCGACCAGTCCCGTTTGACTGTGCTCCCCCATGATTTGTCTGTAGAGGTAGAAACAGGGCGATTCATCCTGGAATAGGAAGCCTTGCTGAAGGAGGTGCTGGAAATTTTCCGCACCCTTGGCGTAGACGGCATCCGCGTGCGGATGGGTGTCGGAGGGCAGGTCAATCTCCGGTTTGCTGACATGGAAAAAGCTCATGGAGCGACCTGCGGCCGCCTCCTGTGCCTCAACGGAGGAAAGCACATCGTAGGGGAGTTCGCAGATTTCCGCTGCCAGGTCCTGACGCGGGCGAACCGACTTGAATGGTTTTAGTGTTGCCATAATTGCAGGACCATCCTAATCAAATGACACAGCCCAAGGTCAATCGTTGCGAGCCCCCCGGGCACACCTGCTGGCCAGGAAAA
>JAAZXX010000259.1 GCA_014239995.1 Verrucomicrobiia bacterium | reverse complement strand
AGGAACTTCCAACCAGGGGTATACAGAACCGCCCACAGCACGAGAAAACCTCACCGGGGATGAAACCTGGATCGAATGGGCCATCAGACCCTGCCAAGGGTAATGTTCGAGGTGGAAAAAAGCCTGAAGAACAACCCAGGGCTTGGACTCAGGCACACGATGAACTGCAGGCACTGGTGCTCCTGGCCGGGCTGAACGACGAAGAGGCGAAATCACTCACCCGCCAAGCCATGGAAAACAAGAAAATTTCCAATGATGCGATTGTCGAAGCAAAGCAATGGCTAAATACCGGACTGAGTGAAACGGATGTGGACATCGTTGAAGCCATGAGTTCCTTGGCAGGAGCCCTGCTTGAACGTGCCGGCTGTCACCCTGACGAGGCCACTGAATTAGGATCGGTGATTGCCGTTGGAGGACTCTTGCTGGAGCATTTGGACTTCACCAAGGCAGAGGCACATCGCGTGAGCATTGATGCCGTGCTGATCTGGAAACAACCAGAACCTCAGGAGTAAAGCCCATGGATGTGTAGAAGCATATTCAACAACGGATGGAGCCCTGACCTCCTGAAGCCCAATCAAAAGGTGCGATTCCGAAAAGGAATCGCACCTTTCCCGTTTTTGGATCCATGGATTCCTTCGCTGAACTGTTGAACATGCCGGACAAAAGAATGTGTTCCAGCATGCACACCATACGATGGTTTCTCAAGACGCCTCAAATATCCCCGACCGCTTCCATCAGTAGTTGCTCATGTCACACATACTGAACCCAGTCACTGCCTGCGCAAAGGGCCCTGGGTTCCAGTGCCTCACAAACGTGAAACCAGCCTCAGGGGTAAAATGTTACCATGCATTGAGAACATTTGAGAAATTGCCAGTCACACCCATCTCGTGGCTTGTTAGAAGGCCGCTTTCAGGTGACTACGATTTTCCCATTTGATGTTCAAAATCCATCCATCGAAACGCTTTTGCATGTTCATTCAAATGCAGAAGAAACTGTTTATCCCATCAACGTATTCCTAGATTCGGTTTGTAAGCACCGCTGGGTTTGCTTATTTTAAATGTTGCAAGGGCAAAAGCATCAAAGCCTGACAACCGGATCGAGCGTGAAGCTTGTCTCCGATGATGGCAAAGCAGACTCCAATGAATTTGAATCCTGAAATGGCCATGGAAAAATCTCCTCGTTTGGCCCGATGGTTGACTGGAAATCGATCGAGCCCCATGCCCATTGCTTCCAACGCATCCATCAAAGGGATAATCGGAGTGGCTTTTTGCTTTGCTTCCACCTTGTGTGTGTGTGCCGATTTTAGAACTCCCGACTTCCAACAGGACATCCTGCCCCTGCTGGAGACCTACTGTTTTGAATGTCATGGAGACAAAAAAATCAAGGGTGGAGTGAACTTTGTGGAAATGACCACCGAGGCCAAGGCCCAGCTCCATTACAAGGACTGGGAAAATGCCATCCAGGCGCTCCATGCCGGGGAGATGCCACCTGATGCCGCTGAACAACCCAAGGCATCGGAAGTCGATCTCCTCAAACGATGGTATCAAGAGGTCCTGGTCGAACAAGTGATTGCAAAACCTGCGCTCTTCCAATCACGACGACTCTCCGCAGGTGAATACCGGCACACGCTGACCAGCCTGCTGGGCTTTGATCCTGAGGTCGCCATCATGGAAGCAGAGCAGACTCAAAGCGAAACCTCTCTTGTGCTCAAACTGCTTCCTGATGACCCTCCTGGCGAGAGCGGCTTCCAGAATGACACCCACAAGCAGCCCCTTACCTCAGGACTCTGGGATCAATACGCATACATTACCGATTCAGCCCTGAACCAGCTCCAGGACAGAGGTTCACCAATTTGGCAAAAAACACTGCAATACCCTTGGAAGAATCCTGAAGAGGCGATCAAGCACATCACCCCGCTGTTTCAGAGTTTCCAACGGAGGGCTTATAGACGGCCAGTGCCACTGGATGACTCAGAGCATCTGGCCAGCACCATCGCAAGGGCATCCAATCCAGTCGCAGCACTCAAAAAGGAATTGAGGGTTATCCTCATGTCACCCCCCTTCTTATATCGCGGGTTATTGATGGACGTAACCAGAGACAAACCTGTACTCGTGGACGACTTTGAACTGGCCGAAAGGCTTTCTTATTTTCTCTGGCAGGATATGCCCGATGAAAGGCTCTTCCAGCTTGCCGAGCAAGGTCTACTGCATCGGAAAACCATACTAGAGAAACAGATTCAGCGCATGTTGAAGGATATCAAATCCAGGAGACTGTCCGAAGGTTTTACCACCCAATGGCTGGGTCTTGGGGCAATGGACAGCTTCGCAAGAAAACAACTTCCCTTGGCCGTATCCCTCAAGACGCAACCCATTGAGTTTGTTCATTACCTGATCCATGAAAACCGTCCCTTGCTCGAGCTGATTGATTCCCGCATCACCTTCACCAATCCTCATCTCGCAAAACACTACGCCGAAGATCGCAAACAGATCGCCTCCTACCGCAAGGCAAGGGGAATTGAACTTGAAAACATTGCCCACACCCGAATCGAACTACGGCATACCCCGCATCGGGGAGGGATCCTGACCATGCCAGGCATCCTTGCCATGAACCGAGGACCGATTTTACGTGGCAACTGGATACTCGAACGTATCCTGGGTGATCACCTTCCCGATCCACCGGCCAATATCGGGCAGGTCCAACCCAATTCTCAGGGCAAGCATCTTTCCTTTCGGGAGCGGTTTTCCCTGCATCGAGCCAATCCAAGTTGCGCATTCTGCCATGACAAAATCGATCCTCTGGGCTTTGCACTTCAAGACTACAACGACCAGGGAGGCTATCAGCCCTGGGCGAAATTACCGGGTAAAGGCAAGGATAGGTTGACACGAACACCTATCGACACCTCCGGCAAACTCCCTTCGGGTGAAACCTTTGAAAACCTCATCCAGCTCAAGAAGCTCCTGATCACGGTTAAAGGGGACCAGATCATCCATCACCTCACGGAACAACTCATGAGCTACGCACTCTGCCGGAAACTTGAAATCTGGGACCAGCCAAGCGTGAGACGCATCTCACAAGCCATGCACGAGGAGCAGGCAGGCTGGGCTGATCTAATCAGTGAAATTGCAATGAGTTTACCTTTTACTCAGACCATTGTCACATCGGTAAAACCTGAATAAGCAACATGAACTGGCGTATCAATCGAAGGTCCTTTCTGAGAGGGGCAGCTGGAGCACTCCTTCCCCTGCCATATCTTAACCTGATGGAGCCCACTGCCCAGGCAGCACGCCCGGCTGAGCCTCCCCTTAGATTTCTGACACTTTTAAAACCCAACGGTGTTCATCCTCCTTCATGGAATATTGAAGGCGGTGCGGAAAGCGACTTTCGGATGTCCCCACTGATGCGCCCTTTTGCGCATCACAAGGAGGACCTCTTGATTCTGGACAATATGGGTGACTTTGGCTTTTCTTCCCACAGCAACTCCACCCGGCGTTTTCTTTCTGGTCACCATCAACATACCCAGGGACCTTCCATCGACCAGCTCATCGCAGACCGGATTGGTGGCGAAACCCCACACCGGTCCCTTGAACTTACCACAGAGGGACTCTTTCCAAATCAGGTTGGGTGCAGTTACATCTCCTACGATCGTCAAGGTGCTCCCATCCCTCGCGAGAGTGATCCTCAGCTGATCTTTGACCGGCTCTTTCGCAATCCCATGAGCCACCCCCGGAAGCGGCAGGAAATGCGCAGTCTTCTCGACAGGGTGAATGAAGATGCCAGCGCCCTTTCAAGACGTGCCGGCTACGAGGACCGACAGGTACTCGACCAGTATCTGAGCGTGGTCAGGGAAACCGAGCAGCGTCTAGAGCATATCCAGGTATCAAGTGGGCCCCGTGCAGGCATCCAAGGCCATAAGCGACCCGGACGTCCATCCAACCTGGATGAACAGGTCGACGCCATGCTTGACATCATCGCCCTGGCCCTTTGGACCGACTCGACCCGATGCATCACCTACATGTTGGGAAACAGCAACAGTCGCATGATTTTTGATTTTCTGGGCGTCAAGGAGCAGCACCATTATCTCTCCCACTTTTTCAGAAACTTCAGCCGCTCCAATATCGACGGCCTACTCAAGATCAGCCTTTGGCACATGGAAAAATTCGCCTATCTCCTGGACCGGCTTAAAGGCTACCAGGACCACCATGGCAGTTTACTGGATCATAGCATCGTGCTGTTCGGATCCGGCATGGGCCACAGCGACAATCACACTGCCACCCGCATTCCCACCATCCTGGCAGGTAAAGGCAAGGGGAGTATCCGAACCGGGCGTTACCTCCGCTTCAGCGAGAATCAACAACTTGGACGTCTCCACCTTACCCTGCTGGAGCATTTCGGAATCAATCAAACTTCCTATGCCGGCAGCACACGGCCGCTGCCAGGCCTTGACGGATCACCCTATGAGGCCTACACCGAACGACCCTTCGCAAGCTGGATTCGACTGGAGGGAGATACCCTCACCGTGCAGGGACGCCTTCGCCTTTCCGATGATCTCAGCGAGGCCAAGGTCTTCTACGTGGATGTCGAAGGAAAAAAGCCAATCCGAGTTGAAGTCGCATTCAAGGACTTTCACCGATTCAATCTCGCCTATCACTGCGGCACCCCTGTGATACTCCAAGGCCTCTGTAGCATTCGCGAAGGTGTACCCCTATTACACAAGATCACCAAGCTCACTTCCCTTTTCGGCAAGAAGCCAGGCAGCCAGAACGGTTAAAGCCAAAGTTTCCCCCAATGATAACCAGAACCTCTGATCTTCGATTTGATCGATCAAGTTTTCCATTGCTTGATGGTAGCAGCCTTCTGACCATGGTTTTATCCGATCTTTCTTGAAGCACGGGGTGGCTCAAGAAGCCCTCCCTGCAAGGACTTCATCCCCCTGAAGCTACAGCCCTGGCTGATACGTGCCGCCATGACCTTGCCCTCACCTGACAGTTCAAAGTTTCCAATCAGATATCCAGATAATGCACCATTGACGAAGATGCGGACTTCGCCGTTGTTGACATCATTAACAAAGGCCAGATGAACATCCTCTTCAAAGAGGGATTCAGGACTACCTGTTCCATCGGGCTCAAATACGGTGTCCACCACGCCAAATTGGGTGGTGCCCATGAGCATGGTGTCCGGCCATTGCTCGAGTTTCAGGCCCCAGGCATTGTTGCCGGCCACGGCCGTGGAGGCTCCCCCCTTGATGGCATGGAAGAAAAAGACATATGTACCATCCTCCGTGATTTCCCCAAAATCCACCACGGTCGGCTGGGTGATGGCCCCATGCGAAGAAGCCAAGGGTTCTGCGGCCCACAGGGTAGCAGAGAAGCATAGGGGGAAAAGGAAGCAACAGATCCGGAAAATGAACATAAAATGACGCATGCCGGGGCATCTTATGGGATACACTGGAATGATGTCCAGAGTGCAGGTCTTGTTTTCAAGCCCATCGGAAAGAGCCTGTTCAATGGTAAATGAAGAGAGACTTCCTGGTCACTTCCCTTACGGTGAGATGGCGGGTTCCATGAGTCTTGTTCTGACCTGTTCTGTTCCTTTTGGTGACACCTTGTGGTGCGATGATTCAGTGGCACGATGCCCATCAGGATCCACAGGGCTGAAACCAAAAAAACCATCCAGTATCCCGTCATTTCTGGTATCAGCAATTCAAGGACATGATGGAGGATTCGGCTCGAAAGGTAGACCATTTCCAACTGGATATCAACCAGGGCTGTAGCTTCAGGGGGATGAAGTCCTTGCAGGGAGGG
>JAAZXX010000258.1:232-5808 GCA_014239995.1 Verrucomicrobiia bacterium | reverse complement strand
CGTCTGCCGTATGAAAAAGGGATCCGTCTGCGCCACCGAGCACGAAGATGTGGCTATGGCCGGACCCGATGCCAGTGCCAGCCATGACCGAGCGCGGTGCATCGCTCCTGGGGCGCCACGCAGTGGTCGTGGGGTTGAATTCCCACATGTCCTTCAGGAATTGGATGGTGTCGCCCTCCTGTTGCCTTCCGCTGATGACATAGACGCAGTCGTTGTATCCATTGTGCTGTGCGACGGTTAGATTAAAGGCGCGTCCTTTTCCAGGCCAGGGGGGCAGGACCTTCCATTGAAAGCCCTCAGGATTCTCCTGCTGCGAGAGATCCAGTGCCCAGAAATTGTGCATGGCAGATGCCAGCGTGCTGTTATTCTGGCCACCGGCAAGGTAAATGACCTGATCGATGACGACTGCCTGTCCGTGGGCACAGGGTTCGGGCAATGAAGGCCATTTTTCAGAGGTGATGGTTTTCAGCTTGGGATCCCATTGCAGCAGGAACACATCCCTGTAGGTGCGCTGGCCATCATTCCCCCCCATGCAGACCACTCCGTTTTCCAGTGAAACATTGGCACCATAAGCGATGGGGTGGGCAAGTGTTCCGCCGTCGTGCCAGGTAAAAGCCTCCTCGTCTTGTGTCAGGACATGAATGCGGTCATGCCAGATCTTGGATGTCTCCCAAACCGGAGTTGGGAAATTGGCGCCACCAGCCAGGATCAGGACATCCTCATGAACGCCTGCAAAGGGACCAGCAACGCCCGAGGGGTTGGGCAGTTCAGGCAAGGCTTCCCAGTGGAGTTGATTGCCAGTGCTGGATGATTGTGCCCGGAGCTGCAGTATGCAGCCGAGTATTCCAAGGAGGCCGAGAAGGCAGCCCGTCCATCGTGATGAACGAAAAGGCGGATCCTCTGTTTTTACTTGCATGGGTATGTCTGTAGCGGTGTGCACCGCAAGGGTTTCTTGTTGATGGTCAGGGCGATGTTCCATTCTAGTTGCGCGGCCCTCGGTGTGACAATGGAAACTTTTATCAGGCAGGGCTGTCAACGCACTTGAAGTGTCATTCAGTGAGCAGATGAAAGTGGCATCCATGGATGGTGTGGGCCTTTTCACTCGAACACCGTGGATGGGAGGAGTGATCTTCTCAGGTCCCTACTTGTGGATAGATTTTTTTGAGCACACATTGCTCGAGGTCGTTGCTTGTTATCTGATTTCTGGGTCCGCGAGTTGCGGGAATTTTTCGAGAATCGGCTTGGAAATGGTGTTGGGCCAACCCTGGTTGGCTTGGCTCGGGCCTGGAATGGTGCGGCCATCGCGAATGGCCTTGGCCAGGCAGTTGGCCAGCTCTGCCACCTTCTCAGGGAACCCGGCTTGCAGGTTGTTGTTTTCCTGTGGGTCCTTGGCTAAGTCGTAAAGCTGAACCATGGGTAGTTTTTTGTTCTCGGCCTCGGCCTCCCTGGGAGGGCTCCATCCTCCGGAACCCCTGCACAGCAGCAGTTTCCATTGGCCTTTTCGAATGGCGAAGTGGCCGCTTACGGAATGATGAATCACGACGTCATGCAGAGGCTTCTCTACATGCTCCCCACGCAGCACGGGTAGTAGATTTACACTGTCCTCGGCGGCGTTGTCGGGGAGTTTGGTCCCAATTACGCCCCCACAGGTGGCCATGATATCAGTGAGCACGATGGTCTCGTGACTGCGTGTTCCGGGTTTGACCCGCCCTGGCCAGCGTACGATGAACGGCACGCGATGGCCGCCCTCGTAGGCGTCAGCTTTCCAGCCACGCCAGTTGACGTTGAGGTGTACGCCTGCCGTGTCAAGTTGCGGGAAGTCTGCCTTGGGCGAGGTGCCGTTGTCACAGGTGAAAATAACCAATGTGTTGCTTGTTTGACCGGTGTCGTCCAGTGCTTTTAAAAGTTCGCCGACAGCCCAGTCTGTTTCGACGAGAAAATCGGCATAGTCGCTGATACTGGTTTTACCCTTGAAGTCGCTGGAGGGTGCGATCGGGGTGTGTGGCGAAGGCATGGGGAAGTAGAGGAAGAATGGCTTCTTGTTTTCCTTGCGGCTGCGGATGTATCGGGCGCAGCGTTTGGCATACTCAGGTAGTACGGCTGTGAAATCCCAGTCTGGAACCGCCGGTCCTGACGAGACACCGACCATCGCACCCTGTTGCATCTGTGCAGTCGGGTTTTCGAGCAGGCGCTCATTTTCACGCCATGCGTAAGGGGGCCAGTTGGGTACATCGTCGCCAAAATAATAGTCAAACCCGTGACTGTTTGGCCCGCCCGAGATCGGTTTTGTGAAATCGATCTTGTCCAGATTCTCCGTGATGCCACCGCCTTTCTTTGGCCAATGCCATCCCAGGTGCCATTTGCCGATCATGCAGGTGTCGTAGCCCTTGCTCTTGAACAGTTCCGGCAGGGTGAGGCGCGCATCCTGGATGAGAGGTCCCTGCCACTGGCCGACGATGCCGCGCTTGAGCCGGCTGCGCCAATTGTATCGACCGGTGAGCACGCTGTATCTCGTGGGCGAACATACGCCGGAGGTCGAATGAGCGTCCATGAAGCTCATGCCCTCTTCGGCCAGGCGATCGATGGCCGGTGTCTGGAGTCCCATTTTCGGGTTGAATGCCGAGACGGAATCAATCCCCATGTCATCGCCAAGAATGATAATGACGTTGGGCTTCGTTGGAGCGGCCATCGTGTTGAATGTCAAACCTGTAAGAAGCATCGCAATAAAAGCCAGTGGGGTGGTGTGTTTCATAATAATCTTCTGCTAGGTTTAGAAAATGCCGATAAGCCGATTCCAGATGTTTGTCTTGATGTATGATGATTGAAGGGTTGTTTGCAGATTGATGCAAGCGCTGTTCACTTCCCTCCGACTTTCAATGCCTTACCGCCAGGCTTCATATGTTTGGGGAGGCGTTAAGGTACCGTCGTTTTGATTTCAGCCGATTCAAGGAACTTCCAGATTTCCCTGTATATTTGCGTGAACTCTTCGGGGTTGAATTCTCCGTGCTTTTTACCTTCGATCAAATGCACCTTCTGATGGATGCCATATTCTCGTAGTTTTTTGTGTAAGCTTACTGTTTGCTCGACAGAAACTGCAGGGTCTTCGGTGCCATGGATGCTGAAAACGGGAACCCCACCTTGGCGCACATAGTTGATCGGTGAGAGTGTACGTATGTATTCATCGGTATCTACATTCGAGCCGAACCACTGGACCGGCAGTGGATAATGATTGAAATCCGTTACTCCAAACCAGTTCACAATGGCAGCCACCTTGCTTGTTTTGCCAACTTTCAATTTCCCGCCACAGAGCTGGTCACCTTCCCGAAGCATGCCGGTTAACAAGGAAAGATGCCCTCCTGCTGATCCTCCGCTGAGCACAATTCGGTCCGGGTCTATATCGTATTTTCCGGCGTTGGTATGTATCCATTCCAACGCAGCCAGACAGTCCTCCACTCCAGCAGGGGCTTTGGCGTCCTGTGCCAAGCGGTAGTTGATGCTGATCACAACCCAGTTTCGAAAGACATAGGGTAAAAAATTAAATACTCTCTTGTCTTTGGAACCGCCTGTCCAGCCACCACCATGGATGTATAGTAAAGTTGGTTTTTTGCCTGCTTGATCGTTGACCCACCAAGGAGATTCACCGATGTATTCTTCCGGTATATAGACATTGAGATGCAGTTCCTTGTCCTCAACCGTGCGATAAACCACATCATGCTCCACTCGGCAGTGCATGTACATCCCCGCGTTACGGTCGATCGTCAGGGTTGGATGAGAAGCGCATCCCATCAGCAGCAAAACCGCGATTGTGATTGGTGTGTTTTTCATTTTCCTTCAGCTTCTGAAAATTTTATTCAAGCAATTCGTAGCCTAATTATGGCCGCATGAAAAGTGGACTTCCTATTCTTTTTCAAGAGCAAGTGAGGCTGAGGGCAAACGGATGCTTGCAGAGGATTCGAGGATGCGCGTGACGGTCACCAGCAGCTCCATTTTCGCCCTGGTACCGGTCCGAACCTGCCAACGGCCCTGGTTGGAGAAGCGTCGCATCAACCATTCCGCCGGGCCATGTGGCAGAAAATGACTCCGAACCAGCGTCAGCCGCAAAGGACGGACACCGGGAAGCAAGCTACCACCCAAGACCTATTGCGGGAGCGGTGGGACCGAGGCTGCACCGAGCAGGGTTTTGGCCGCATCTATCCCGTTTTGGATTGAATTATTTATCGTGATCATGGTCGTCACGGTCCCGGTCATGGCGGTGACGATCACCATCGTGATCATGGTCGTCACGGTCCCGGTCATGGTGGTGACGATCACCATCGTGATCATGGTCATGACCAAACAATGCGTCAGAGGTCGATGATACCGCTTTTTCGGGAATGTCTACCGTAGCGTTAAATGCCTTGCGCGTGGATTCGAATGGGTGAAACGGGGCTTCGATAGCGTAACGAGTCATCCGGAATGGATACTTGATCACTTTACCTGTAAGGCTCTCGTGATCCCGGTGATGTTTGTGATGCCCACAGCCAACAAGAAGCATTGCGGCAAGCGCAGTCAACAGAATGGATTGAGTTTTCATTTGTATGGTGTCATCGCCTGATCGGAGTTCACTTGTCTCATATACACAAGTTAATGGCCAGAAGTTACACCAGCCTCTATCCAGGATGCCCATACAAGGAGTTGGATACGCTTATGCGTAGAAAGACCTTGGGTCAAGCGAAACTAAAACCGATCCGTAAGGAAAAAGTGGTTTTTTCCTTCCCGATGGGGAAAGTGAGAGGTTCCCAGGAACCATTCGTTTCGGAATGGAGGCAAGTCCCCTGGAGGGCGGAATCCGCTTGGATTTGAGTCGGGTGACGGGTAAGGTCTCGCTCCATTCGTCATGAGCTTTACCAGAGTTGCCACAAGAAGACGGTTTCTGCGCCAGGTGGCGCTGGCCAGTGGGGCCTCGATGGCCCAATACTCCCGGGTGCACGGGCAAACAGCAGCCATCGGTCATCCTATTTGTGCCTTTGTCAAGTTTCTACAGGGTATGTCATTCAAGAATCTGGCCCAGACCTTGAAACGTATGGGCTACAATGGTATCGAGGCTACTGTTCGCGCTGGAGGGCAGGTGGCTCCGGAGCGTGTGGAGGACGATCTTCCCAAGCTGGTGGATGCCTTGCGACAGGAGAAACTCAGCATGACCATCATGGCTTCTGATATCAACCGAGCCGATGATGCCCTTTCAGAGAAAACACTGCGACTTGCTTCCAAACTTGGGATCAAGCGGTATCGGATGGCTTACTATCGTTATGACCCGGACAAAGCTGTGGTGTCGCAGATTGCCTCCTTCCGGTCCATGGCCATGGAACTGGCTGCCTTGAACAGGGAACTCGGCTTGCAGGCCATCTACCAGAATCACGCGGGGGCACGTTACCTTGGCGGCACCCTCTGGGATCTCAGGGAGTTGCTGGAGGGGATCCCAGTTGCACAGATGGCCGTGGGTTTTGACTTGCGTCATGCAATGGTCGAGGGCGGCATGAGTTGGCCCGTATACTGGGATATGATCAAGCCTCACCTTGGAGCGGTCTACGTGAAGG
>JAAZXX010000258.1:0-222 GCA_014239995.1 Verrucomicrobiia bacterium | reverse complement strand
GAAGGATTTTGTCTGGGAGCATGGTGAGGTGGTCAATGTGCCGCTTGGAGATGGATGGGTGGACAAGGGTTTCTTTACCCCAGAACGCTTGTTGGCCTTTGATGGTCCTATCTCACTTCATGTCGAGTATCTTCGTCGCGCAGGGTTGGATGCCAACATTGGGGCACTTGCCAGGGATCTTGTCACCTTGAAGGAATGGTTGTGATTCCTCCCGAACCCATG
>JAAZXX010000257.1 GCA_014239995.1 Verrucomicrobiia bacterium | reverse complement strand
ATGTCATTGATCTGTAAACCGGCGAGCGGTTCCCCGTTGATGAGCACCCGTTCCCTGATTGTAAAAAAACGTTGATGGGAAGCCTGACTGGATAAAAGTTTCAAGCCCCCGAGGGGCGGCACGCTGCGATCCGCCCAAAAAGGCAACCACTCATCCTGCACGGCATCCTTGGTCAGGATCTCATGATGGTTCCCCACGGTCCCATCCCACCGCAAGCAAAGCCCGGATACAGTATTTTCAACCCTGAGATGTCGGGGACGGGCGGCGACATCCGGCCCCACGTTTTGATGGATATCCTCGATCGGCCAGTTTGAGCCAAATCCATCTGTCAGGCGCAAGCCTGCAAGGTCAAAGTCAAGGTAACCCTGGGAAGTCCGAACCTCAAAACCGGCCAAGGTGCCCTGAGGGGTATAGCGTGCGGATTGCATCTCCCACAATCCGGTCGAGAAGCGGTATATCCCGTATGAGAAGGCACCATCCACACGTCGCACTTCAAAAAGAACTTCTTCCTGCCCCGTCTCGAGGGAGACCATGAACCTGCCGGCAATCGATTGGGTTTGCCCATGACAGCCCCATTGAGCCAGATGCAAGCACGCCAGCCAAAGGGACCATCGAAGGACTGGTGTAGCAAGTGGTCGGCTCATACCGTGTCGTTGACATCTCCATTGCATGCGAAGTGACAAGCATATTGCTTACCATTCTCAGGACTGAGAATAAACGGTTACCCCTTACCCATCTGCCGGATGGGCTGGCAGCGTGCTGTGGGTATCCCATAGAAAAACCATGGCAGCAAATCCGACGGGCACAGATGAAAGGAGGGGTGCGTAAAAACCTGATGATTGGATCGACTCCCTTGAATCTTGAAGTCCCATTATCCTGTTGCCAGGATGCCATGGACCATGGGGGTCATTTGGAGTTCAAGGCGATGCTCGTGATGATGAGGGCCACCATGCATGCGATACAGAAAAGCGACCAGATGGCCGATCGACGGCCCAGTGTCTTCTGGATGGCAAATCCATAGATGATCGGTGCCAGCGGATAAAAAAGAAGGTTCAGAAAACCCCACATCGCACTGCCACGAAAACCGGCCACCACGCCCCATAGCCACCCGGATAGATTGAGTAACACAACGGTCGAGATCGCCACCATCCATGGTAAGATTTGCTTCCAATCGAATTGCCAATCATCGAGCATGGAACCTGCGGATTCCCCATCCAGTTGACGACGGACTGACTCCCTGCGCTGAGTGACGAAATATTTCAAGGGATGAGGTTCCCATCTTTTTGGGTTTTCAGCCAGCACCCTGTCGAAACCATCCAGGGCTTTGGGGCCGTTAATTCGTACCAATAAACGTACAAAGGTCCCCGCCTTTTCAATCTGCTCAAGCATCTTTTCCTCCGCGAAGATCGTGTCAAGGTAAGTGTCCAGATACGCGTGGTAGGTCTGTTGATGTTCCTGAATGCTCAGGACCCGCTCGATCAGTGTGTGTTCCATGCCGGCGGGATGATCGATGCTCAGGTCACGGCGTGAGTCAGGGGTTCCTTTCAGGGGAAAGGCTCCGAAGGAGTGATCCATGTCCCACGGTAAAAATTGGAACCTGTTGGATTCAGGCTCAAGATAAATGTAGTGGTTTTGTGTACCTCCCAGGAAACTGTCCAGATTACTGAGCAGTACATTGACGGCAAGAAAACGGAGAAACTGATCCACATCCAGGTAGGCTTCCAGACCTTCCTGAAACACCTCAACCCCGGCCTTGTGAATCAACCTGGCAAACTCGATGACATGTTGTTTCTGAGCCTCACTGGCCTTGGTCTTCGGCACAAACCCGATCTCATAGGCATCCCAATCCTCTCCTAAATAGCGAAATGCACCAAAAGTGCTTGGCTTCATCAAAAGCCCCCTGGAGGAGCCATAGCGGTCCTTGAGGAAACGTTTGTCCACCTGTTCCACCAAGGTATAAAGGCCGTGAGGCTGGCGATCGAATTGACCGGGAACACTCAGGCTGACCTTGGCGTATCCCACACGGGAACATGGAATACCAGCCTCACGAAACAAGGCGTAGGACAGCGACTCACGCAGGAGGGACGGGTCGCTGATGTTATTGTTGAGGTTGACCTTGCTCAGTCCGTGAAATGAAAGCCCATCCTTGTATTCGTTGAAGTCGATCTTGAACGATAATCGCCTGGTGACATCGCCCTCCTCATACTCCAGAAAGGTTCCATTCCCCTTGTAACGAAGCCCCACGTCCTTGATGGTTTCGCCGGCGATGGTGACCTCTGCCTTTCCGTATTGATGATCAACCCCCAGATAACCGGCAAGCCCGGGACGTGTCGATTTTTCACTGCGAAAATGTTTACCCTTGCTCGCATCTTCTATCAGATCCCCGAAAGCTGCACCAATGTCCATTTTCAACCCCTTGGGAGGTTGAAGTTTGAACCACTCTTCAGGGTTGATCCGAAGGTGAATTTCTGTGACCTTGTCCAGTCCAAAAAACGCTCCTGCATCGGAAGAAGGCTCTGGCTCCTGACCCTGCGATTTGCCAGGGAGCAGAAGGAGGACGCATGAAAAAAGGCTGATAAAACGCGTAAGGTTAAACATCATTGTGATTTCACGGACCAACAGGTCGATGTTGGGCTCGATTTGCAATCTTCATCTTTTCAGAACGCCGTTGAAGCACCTATCCTGACATTCCAGGTGTCAGGATAGGAGACCGTATGGCATTCATTATTGTGCATGCAACAGGTTTTGCTGGCAGCCGGCGCGTTCATGAAAACCAGTTACTATATCAGTAAACCGCTCAACGCTCATGATATTCGGAGATATTTCAAAAAAAATGCGCACCCTTGTGACTTCCTGGGGTGCATTGCAGTGGAACCAGGGCTTGCCTGATTTCGGTCACGGAGAGAAACAGCGTTGTCAGGAAGGTTATCCGAGCGGAATGCCAGGACTGGAAAGCCATGGACCATTGCCCTGAGGTCCCCCCTCATCGCATCCACTTCCATGGTGTTGCCATGAGGCATCATGCTCACGCCAGGATGGCACGATTCACACGCCCGTGCACATCAGTCAGTCGATAATCCCTGCCCTGATGCCTGAATATGAGGCGCTCATGGTCGACCCCCAGAAGGTGAAGCATGGTGGCCTGAAGATCATGCACGTGGCATGGATCCTTGATGACGTTGTAGGAAAAATCATCGGTCTGTCCATGGACAAGCCCCCCTTGGACACCTCCGCCCGCCAACCAGATACTGAAACATCGCGGATGGTGATCCCGTCCATAACTGGTTTCGGTGAGTTTCCCCTGGCAATAGACCGTACGTCCGAACTCGCCGGCCCACACCACCAGGGTATCATCCAGCAATCCCCGCTGCTTGAGATCGGTAATGAGGGCCGCCGAAGCCTGGTCCACATCCCTGCATTGCTTTGAAATATGATCAGGAAGATTGCCATGCTGATCCCATCCCCGGTGATACAGCTGGATGAAGCGAACGCCACGCTCCGCCAATCGGCGTGCCATCAGGCAGTTGGAGGCATAGGTTCCGGGCCTGCGGGCATCATCACCATATAAGTTGTAGGTATGCTCTGGTTCATCCGAAAAATCGGTCAGTGCAGGCACGGAGGTCTGCATGCGAAAGGCCATCTCATACTGGGCAATCCGGGTCATGATCTCGGGGTCACCCAATTCATTGTGGAGCTTTCGGTTGAGGGCAGCGATCCCATCGAGCATCTGCCGTCTCATCCCGGGCGTGACTCCCTCGGGGTTACTCAGGAAAAGGACCGGGTCACCGATGCTCCGCAACTTGACGCCCTGATGCGTTGAAGGCAGAAACCCACTCCCCCATAAACGGCTTAACAAGCCCTGGGCGTTGGGCAGACCGCTGCCCTTGGAAATCATGACCACGAAGGCCGGGAGTTCGGCATGATCCGACCCCAGCCCGTAACTGCTCCAGGCCCCGAAACTGGGGCGCCCGGGCTGTTGGCTACCTGTTTGCATCAAGGTGATGGCAGGATCATGGTTGATGGCATCCGTGTGCATGGAACGCACGATGCAAAGGTCGTCCGAAACGGATCCAAGGTAGGGTAACAAGTCACTGATCCATGCGCCCGATTGCCCGTGCCTTGCAAATTTGAACCCGGAACGGGCAATGGGAAAGCGATCCTGACTGGCCGTCATCCCCGTCAGACGTTGCCCCATCCGCACCGAATCAGGAAGCTCCGTCTTATGGAGCTGATGGAGCTTGGGCTTGTAGTCCAGGGTTTCAATTTGAGAGGGAGCTCCGCTCTGAAAAAGGTAGATGACGCGCTTGGCCCGAGCTGGGAAATGAGACACCGGAGAAGCTCCAGCAAGCTGAGCCAGGGCAGCCAAGCCCACGCCGGAGCCCAGGCGTCCGAGGAATTGACGCCTGGAAAGCAGTAATGTTTGTTCCTTTAAAGGGTTCATCGGTGCATCGACTCGTCAAGGTTCAGCATCATGCTTGCTACCATGGTCCAGGCGGCCAGCTCGGGACCATCCAGTGTAGGATCGAAAGGCGACTCTCCAGTGGCCAGTAAGTGCTGGACCAGCGTGTTGTCGGAGGCAAAGCTCCCGCGATATTGCCGAAATGCCTGCAGCAGGATTCCAAGTTCGCCCGGGTCCGGCACACGCGATGTCGTCCATCGAAAACCAAAGACACAGCGATCGTGCTCACTGGCTCCCCCCTCATGCATCATGCGCTCGGCCAGCTTGCGGGCACATTCAACGAAGGTGACGTCGTTCATCAGGACAAGGGCCTGCAACGGCGTATTGGTCGGCAGCCGTCGAATGGTACAAAACTCACGGTCGGGTGCATCAAAGGTATTCAGCCCCGGCGGGGGACATGTGCGTTTCCACCATGTGTAGACTCCACGCCGATATAAATCGCGCCCATGATCCTGCTGGTAGCTACCACCACTGTAACTGTCATCGGCAACAATCACCTCGGTCCAGAGTCCTTCCGGCTGGTAAGGCCTCACGCTGGGGCCTCCAATGACAGGCTCCAGAAGGCCACTGACAGCCAGGGCGTTGTCCCGGATCATCTCTGCGCTCAAGCGCATCCTGGGGCCCCGGGCCATCAACTGATTACGCGGATCACGTGCAATCATCCTGGGATTGGAGCGTGCAGATTGCTGATAAACCGCTGAGGTGGCAATGCGCCTGAGCAGTTGCTTCACATCCCAACCGCTCTCCACGAAATCCACAGCCAACCAATCGAGCAATTCCGGATGACTCGGCCATGCCCCCTGAGATCCAAAGTCTTCGAGAGTCTCCACAAGCCCATGCCCCAGCATCTGGTACCAGACCCGATTGACGAACACCCTGGCTGTCAGTGGATGTTCCGGGGCACACAACCATTGAGCAAGGCCAAGGCGATTGCGGGGAGCCCCGACTGGAAGGGGAGGAAACACCGCGGGAACATCCGGAAGCACCTTGGCTCCGGGCTGGTCATAGGCACCACGTCCTAACATGAAGGTTTCACGAGAAGTCTCCATGTCCCGCATCACCATGGCAGTGGGCATGCTGCTTTTCAGTAACTCAAGCTGACTTTCTCGGGTCGATTTCATGACAGCAAGCGCGGCAACCTCGCAATCCTGAAGGATCGAATAATGCTCCTTGAACCCTGTAAGCTCTGCTTCCGGGATCTCTTCCGCTGATGTCCTCAGCAGGGCTCTGACCAGGTCACTGTGATAGAGTCGAAGCACTTCAGCAGGCTGCAGGGTTTTGCCGTAAACACGCACCTCATCGATGCTACCCTCAAAGGGAGCGGCATAGGCCCCCGATCCGAAACGAAACACACCTTGTGCAGGGATGCTGCCCT
>JAAZXX010000256.1 GCA_014239995.1 Verrucomicrobiia bacterium | reverse complement strand
TCAGTGGCTTGGATCAGTCCTCCTGAGAACAAGCTGGCAAGTTGAATCCATAGGAAAACTGGCATTGCCTGAGAGAGTCGCGGCCACCTTCCCGGTGACGCGCTGCGCTTATTTCTTAACAGCGAGGGGATCATGGGGCATGATCATGCAGAGTGGTTCAGGCAGAATCGAGCAGAAAAAGAACTGCGGCTTTCAACCGGAAGCCTGAAAAGAGTCAAGAACTCGCTTGCAATCAATGTTGTCGCTTTTATTTTCAGTCTGAACATAGAGAATGACTCATCATCCCATGTATATCATATCGTTGAAAAAAAGTTTTCGAACCTGTCCGTTCCTGGCCAGTCTCCTCTTGTTTACATCCGCGATGGATGCCGCGGAAAAACCCGTGTTGGACCTCGCTGGATGGAATCGTGATGCACAACCACAGAACGATTTCTTTGAGTTTGCCAACGGAGGCTGGATCAAGGATACCGAAATACCGGCTGACAAGACCCGCTGGGGATCCTTTGTCACCCTGCATGAGCAAAGTCGCGATGCCGTTCAGGTCATCATCGACGGTCTGAGTGCGGAAGAAGGCCTTGCGGAGGGTTCCGAGGCACAAAAAATACGCGATCTCCACCGCAGTTTCATGGATCAGGCTATGGCTGATCAACTTGGACTGAGTCCTATCCGCCCCATTCTGGACCGTGTGAACGAGATCGATGACAAGAAGGCCTTTGGTAATGTCTGGGCAATGGCAGGTCGCATGGGAATCTCAAATCCTATAGGTACTTACATCAATCAGGATGCCAAGGACTCCACACGATATGCCGTCTACTTCACGCAGAGCGGGCTGGGGTTGCCGGATAGGGACTACTACTTCCAGGACGACGAACGGTCGACCGGGCTGCAGCAAGCTTATCGTGCAATGGTGGCAGAGCTGTTCAGACTGGCAGGGATGGACACCCCTGAGCAGCGGGCGAAAACTGTTTACAACGTGGAAACGCGCATTGCAAAACACCATTGGACACGCGTTGAAAACCGGGATCGTATCCGAACATACAACAAAAAAACGGGGAAGGACATCCAAGCCCTGCTTCCGGCTTTTGACTTCAACGCCTATCTTGAAGCCACCGGCGTACTCTCCCAATCCACCTTCATCATCCGTCAGCCCTCCTTCCTGGAGGGCCTCAACGATACCATTCAGGATATCCCGCTGGAGGATTGGAAAAACTACTTCAGTGCACGCGTGTTGATCGACTTTGCACCTTATTTGAGCCAGCCATTTTTCCAGGCTCATTTTAATTTTTTCAACAAGACACTGGGAGGACAGGAAGCACCAGAACCTCGCGCCCGAAGGGCAATCAACCTTGTCAACGCCACGCTGGGCCAGATGATTGGCAGGGCCTACGTGCAACGTCATTTTCCGCCTGAGGCCAAGGTCCGGATGATGGAACTGGTAGGCAATCTCAAAGTGGCAATGAAGGAGAGCATTGAGAACCTCGCTTGGATGACCACCTCCACCAAGGTGGCCGCCTTGAAAAAACTTGAAAAATTCAATACCAAGATCGGTTATCCTGACAAATGGAAAGACTATTCAGGACTGGAAATATCCTCCTCCAGACTCATCCAAAACATCCTCAATGCGGCGCGGTTTGAGCACGAGCGAGAAACCAGCAAGCTTGGGCAACCCGTGGATCATACCGAATGGTTCATGACACCGCAGACAGTCAACGCGTATTACAACCCTTCCATGAACGAGATCGTTTTTCCGGCCGCTATCCTGCAGCCTCCCTTCTTCAATATGCAAGCCGACGACGCTGTCAACTACGGGGCTATTGGGATGGTGATCGGGCACGAAATCGGACATGGGTTCGACGACCAGGGACGCAAGTCCGATGGGGATGGCAACCTGAGGGACTGGTGGAACGAGGAAGATGCCAAAGCCTATGAGGCGCGCACCTCCAAATTGGTGGCCCAGTACGAAAAGTATGAGCCGGAACCAGGATTCTTTGTAAATGGCCAACTCACCCTTGGCGAGAATATTGGGGACCTTGGCGGGATTACATTGGCGCATCGTGCCTACCACCGGTCAATGGGTGAAAAGGGAGAGCCTCCCTTGGTGGATGAACTCACGGGCGATCAACGCTTTTTCCTGTCACTGGCGCAGATCTGGCGCATCAAACAACGACCGGAAACCACTATCCGCCGCTTGAAGACAGACACTCACTCCCCTCCCAAGTTTCGTGTCAACGGCCCTGTCCGCAACTACGCAGCTTTCTACACTGCCTTCAATGTGAAGGAAGGAGATGCCATGTGGCTTCTCCCTGAGGATCGCGTTGAGATCTGGTAGACGCCCAACAGTACCAACGATGCCCCCCGGATACGACGAACAACATGATCAAACGCACACTGGTAAAGCACGCTCTGCAGGCAACAGAATCCCTGGGAGATATCCGAGTCGAAGGCTGGGTTCGAACACGCAGGGATGCAAAGTCCTTTTCATTTGTCGAGATCAATGATGGCACCAGTCTCGCCAGCCTGCAGGTCATCATCGACGCGAAACTGCCAACTTACGAGACCCATATTGGCGACCTTAGCACCGGAGCAGCTGTTCGGGTAATGGGTATGTTAACCCCGTCGCAAGGGAAAAACCAAAGCTGGGAAATCGTTGCAACATCGTTTGAAGTGATCGGGCGAGCCGATGCCAGCTATCCCTTGCAGAAAAAGGGGCATTCGGCGGCTTTTTTGCGGGATATCGCACACCTGCGGCCCAGATCAAACCTTTTTGGATGCGTATTCAGAATACGAAGCCGCCTGGCACATGCGATCCACCAATTCTTTCAGGACCGCGACTTCGTCAACATACACACCCCGATCATTACCGCCAGTGATTGCGAGGGTGCGGGTGAGATGTTCCGTGTGACCACCATCGACCCGAACAATCCACCCATGAAGGATGGAAATGTTGACTACAACCGTGATTTTTTTGAGCAACCCAGTTACCTCACGGTGAGCGGGCAGCTCGCAGCTGAGGCCTTCGCCTGTTCCCTCTCCAACGTCTACACCTTTGGGCCGACCTTCCGAGCAGAAAACTCCAACACATCCAGACATGCCAGCGAATTCTGGATGATCGAACCCGAGATGGCCTTCTGTGATCTCGCCGAAAATATGGATCTGGCCGAGGGCTTTATCAAGCACCTGATTTCCGACATCCTTGAGCAATGCCCTGCCGAGATGCATTTCTTTGCCAAGTTCGTCGACAAGGACTTGTTGAATCGACTCAAAGCAGTGGTTGATCAACCTTTTCAGAGGCTGACCTACGAAGAGGCTGTGAAAATCCTTGAGCAATCGGGACACTCCTTTGAATACCCTGTCTCCTATGGATCCAATCTTCAGTCCGAGCACGAACGGTTCCTGACCGAGAAGCATTTTAAATGCCCGGTCACCGTTTTTAATTATCCCAAGACCATCAAACCCTTTTACATGAGAGCCAACGCAGATGGAGTGACGGTGGCCGCCATGGACGTACTGGTTCCAGGCATCGGGGAGATCATCGGAGGTAGCCAACGGGAGGAACGTCTCGAGATGCTGGAACAGCAGCTCGAGCACCACAAGCTCAGTAAGGAAAACTACTGGTGGTATTTGGAATTGAGACGCTTTGGCACGGTTCCGCATAGTGGTTTTGGCTTGGGATTTGAGCGTATGCTGATGTTCCTGACGGGCATTTCCAACATCAGGGATGTCATTCCATTCGCCAGAACACCGGGCAGTGCCGAGTTCTAGATGGATTCCAGGTTCAAGCCATACCTGCCGAATACCGCTTCGTCTCAAACAAGCGAGCATCACAAGCCCCAGGGCCGAGGCACGAAGGATATCACAAGCACAACACAGCCATGGAGAGGCGTGGTGTCCAGCCGTCTGATTATCGTGATTGCGAAACGGCATTATTTCTGCTCAAATTATTTGAAATTATATGGCAAGTTCCAAACATTGGCAGCGAAGCCTCGATAGAAACGGCTATTTAAACCATTCCTGGATGAGGGGTTTAATCACGGTAGCGGCACTTGCGTGGGCAATCACGGCAGTCATGGCTGCAGAAGGCCCGAATGCATTGGTACGGATTCTCTCTGTCCAAGGCAAAGTGGAGATCGCCAGTTCAGGGCAACAGGACTGGATTTTGGCCAAGACCGATATGCCACTTAAGCCCGGGGATCAGGTGCGAACGGCTCGGCGAAGCAAGGCTACCCTGCAGATGAGCGACAAGACGGTACTCAAAATCCGCCAGCTCACTACCATGGTCATTCAGGCCAGTCCGTCAGGGGAACAAATGCCCGAGCTGAATCTGAAGTCTGGCTCTGTCTTTTTCTTCAGTCGCGAGAGTCCCAAGGAAGTCCCTTTTCGAACCTCTCTGACATCGGGAGCCATCCGCGGTACCGAGTTTGAGCTGAGTGTGACCGAGAATGACACCACGACTCTGACCATGCTGGACGGCCTGGTGGACATTCGTTCAGGGCAAGGTGAAGTCGCCGTGACGAATGGAGAGCAGGCTGTTATCGCCCCGGGACAGGCACCGCAAAAGACAGCCATGCTGGACGCATCTGCAGTGGTTCAATGGACCCTTTACTACCCGGGCATACTCGACGCAAGCGAGCTGGAATGGATCAATGACTTGCCTGAGGCAGCCTGGAACCGGGCATTGGAAGATTACCGTAACGGAAATCTTCCAGCAGCCATCGCCCATATGCCGACCTTGCCCGCCAATGGAGAACAAGAAGCGGCACGCCTGCTGAGGGCCTCAATATGGCTGGCACACGGAGAGATTTCCATGACGGAAACACTGCTTGAAAGGGAATGGGATCGCCCGAAACACAGGATATTGGCAATGGTTTTGGGGCATTTTATCAGTGCCATGAGGGATGCAAATACCACGCGAAGTGCTCCCGACCATACAGAAAATACATCAACAGGCATGCTGGTGGCCTCCTATCAGTCCCAATTGTCGCACGATCTTGATCAGGCCATACTGTGGACCCGGATGGCGGTGGAACTCTCTCCTGATTTCGGGTATGCCTGGGCCCGTTTGGCAACACTCAACTTTGCTCTAGGCGACCATACAGAAACCCAGAAGGCACTTCAACAGGCCATCGTATCGTCATCGGAGAATGCACAGGTACGCGTGCTTCAAGGATTCATCGACCTTGCCAATAACCGCCATGGGGCCGCCCTTGCCTACATGGAGGAAGCCATCCAGCTGGATGCTGGATTGTCCAATGCATGGCTGGGAAGAGGCTTGACTCAATTTCGCATGGGAAACCGCGCTGAAGGCAGACAGGACCTACAGGCTGCCACCATCCTTGAACCCCAGCGCTCCATGCTTCGGAGCTATCTCGGTAAGGCTTACCATGTTGACAAAGAATTTGTGGCCGCAGGGAGGGAACTGGAACGTGCCAAGCTACTTGATCCCAACGACCCGACGCCATGGCTCTATATCGCATTGATTCATTATCAGCAAAACCGACTGATCAGCGCCATCACAAGTCTGCAGGAGTCCATCCGACTCAATGACAACCGAGGCGTCTATCGTTCGCGCTCACTGTTGGACAAGGATCAATCCATCCGCCAGGCCAACCTTGCCTCGCTCTATCAGGATGCTCATATGCATACCTGGAGCCGCCTGGAGGCAGCGCGCTCTGTGGAAAGCGACTATACCAACGCATCAGCCCACCTGTTTTTAGCCAACAGCTACAATGCACTCAGGGACCCACGCCAATTGAACCTCCGCTACGAGACCCCATGGGCCAGCGAACTTTTCCTGGCACAAATGTTGATGCCTGCGGGTACGGCCAATCTTTCACGCCAAATCGCTCAAAACGAATA
>JAAZXX010000255.1 GCA_014239995.1 Verrucomicrobiia bacterium | reverse complement strand
CAGCCTTGAAAGGATATTGGGGAATATGGCAGGCCTGATGATCAAATCCATGGCCCAAACAGTCCGGTTTCAATTCAATGATCCCCATGATGTCCAGAACCTGACGCCGGTTATCTTTTGCATTTGGCACAATCGATTGGCCCTCGCACTGGAGGTATTGACACGGCATATGCAGAAATTCAACCCAGACCGTCGCCTGGCAGCTCTGGCCAGTGCAAGCAAGGATGGTGGGTTTCTTTCCGTCGTGCTTCAGTCCTACGGTGTGCATGCCATACGAGGTTCTTCCAGTCGTCGTGGATCGCAGGCCATGCGGGAAATGATTGCCATGTTAAGGAAAGGGCACGACCTGGCCATCACGCCGGATGGTCCGCGAGGTCCGAAATACAAGGTTCAAAGCGGCGTGGTGGGCCTGGCCCAAATAACGGGGATGCCCATTGTGCCCGTATCCAGTTGTTTGTCACGAAAGTGGACGCTCAAGAGCTGGGACGCATTTCAGGTGCCGATACCATTTTGCCAATGTGTCGTGAATATAGGCAAGCCCCTGTATGTGGACCGTGAAAGTTCCATGGAGCAGAGGGAGGAAATTCGTCAACAATTGGCGACTGAAATGTTGATTCTAGGCAAGGAATCGTAGATTGAAAACACCTGAGTATTTTTTCATTCTTGCCTTTTTTTAAAAAACGCTTTCGCTAGGGATTTCTTAATAGAAACTCGTTCACCATGAAATCATTGACACTATTACTACGCTTATCCAGGAGTCTGTCTTGCTTGGTAGCGTTTTTCTTGTCGACCTTCTTGTCTGCCCAATCTCCCTTGGAGGTCGGGCTTTATGCCACCATCCATACGAGTCTCGGTGCCTTTACCGTGCGACTTGCATTTGAGAAGTCACCCCGGACGGTTGCCAATTTCGTGGGTCTGGCCGAGGGACAAAAGACATGGCTGGACCTTCGCACAGGTGCGATTCGTACTCACCCCTTTTACGATGGCCTGACATTTCACCGGGTTTCCCCAGGCTTTGTTATTCAGGGCGGATCCCCCAACGGTAAGGGTAACGACGGTCCCGGTTATCAGTTTAATGATGAGTTTCACCCCGACCTGAAGCATTCCAAGGCCGGCATGCTTTCAATGGCCAATTCAGGTCCCAACACCAACGGGAGCCAATTTTTTGTGACCTTGGCGGCAGCGCCGCATCTTGATGGAAGGCATGCGGTATTTGGTGAAGTGATCGAAGGGCTTGACCTGGTCCTTGCTTTGGGCAATGTGCCGGTCGTCACCAACCCGGGCACAGGGCAGCAGGACCTTCCTTCGATCGCTCCAGTCATTGAAAAAGTGACCATATCAAGGTTTGGTGAAGCCGCTCAATCCTTTGGTCTGGATAGCCTCACGGACAAGTTACCGATGCTGATGGCTGCCAACACGCGGATTGCGCCAACATCCTCGGGTAGTATTGGGATTCATTGGAATACCAATCCTTCTGCCATTGAATACCTGTTTGCCACAGCGGACTTTATTTTCTGGGATAGCGCCCTGATTCAATCCACGGGTGAGATTTCCCTAAATCCGTTCATTACCCAGTTTGAAATGGTTTTTTTCAAGATCATTCAGGCTGAGTACGACTGATTGCATTGTCCTAGAAAGAGGGCTGTACGCGATGAAATATGACTTTGCCGCTCCAGTCCCCACTCGCGAGCTTTGTGCCATCGGGTGAAAAAGCCAGGCTGTAGATCCAGTCCTGAGGTGTGATAATCCTTGAAAAGATCCTGTCAGAACGCGCATCCATACACCGAATGGTGCCATCCTTACCACCTGATGCCATCCAGTTTCCCGAGGGATGAAAGGCAATGGTGAAGAGTTCGGTATCCTGCTGGCGTATGATGCGAACCATCCGACCAATCGTCGGTTGCCAGATCCGAACAGATTTATCCGACGAGGCGCTGGCGATATGAAAAGGCATGGCATTCTGCTTCCCTGAAGTGGGACGCAGATCCAACGAGAAGACGATACCGGTGTGATCGGAAAAGGTACGGTGGAGTTTCCTTTCTGCCAGGTTCCATATTTTGACGGATCGATCCGATCCCGCACTGACCAGCCAGTGGCCATCAGGTCCAAAGACCACATCCATGACCGAACCTGCGTGGCCCGAAAGGACGGTTTCTTGAACCAGGCCAGGTTTTTGGGTGGCTACCCGGTAGACGTGAATCGTTGCTTCACCTGAGCTGACGGCTATCCGTTCTCCATCCGGCGAAACGCAGGTTCCGGTCAGCCATTCCTTGCCCAGATCCTGATGCAGCAGCAATTCGCCATCGGGCCAGTTCAGGATCATCAGTGAGCCCTTTTCACCCGGATCCCCACCGGCTGCTGCCAGCCATTTGCCTTCGGGGTGGAATGCGAGCGCACGAATGCGTGTCATCCCGACCTGCAAGGTCTTGGAGGGGATCTTTTCATCAAGATCATGGATGATGATGGAACCATCGCCATTCCAAACCGCATAAGGCTGGTTTGGATGGAATGCGATCGAGCACACGGGCGCCTGCCCCCCTCGTGTTACCACCGCCTGGGTCATCATGAAGACCCAGCTCATGATGATTGCCATTCGGTTCATGTGAGATTGGGAATGGGTTTCCCTCCGTTGACCCATCGGATGGGACGTCCATTTGGGGCGTGGTAGGCCTGGTCTGGGGAAATGCCCATGAAGGACAGGGTGTTCCAAGCAAGATCTTCCGGGGACACAGGATCTTCACTGGGCGATTCTCCAAAGGCATCCGTGGACCCAATGACTTGTCCGCCCCGGACGCCTCCTCCTGCCATGCAAACAAACCCTGCGCGAGGCCAGTGGTCCCGCCCCGCACGGTCATTGATTTTCGGGGTGCGTCCAAATTCGCCCATTAATATCACCAGGGTGGAATCCAGCAGACCTCGTGCATGGAGATCGCTGATGAGAGCCGAATAGGCCTGATCAAGTGCAGGCAGTTTACCGCTGCCTCGAAAAAGGGCGTCTGGCATGTTCTTGAAGATTTGCTGGTGCATGTCCCAGCCTTTATCGACAACGGTTACAAAACCGACGTCGTGCTCTACTAACCGCCTTGCCAACAGGCATCCCGTGCCAATACGACTGCGTCCATAACGCTCTCTTGATCGCGTGGGTTCCTTGTCAATGTCAAACGCAGTCTGCGATTCAGGGGAAGTCAGGAGTGCATAAGCCTGTTCGTAGTAGGTGTCGACAGGAGTATGAACAGGGTTTTGCTCTCTTGATCTTTTGATGTTGTCGAGGAATTGCTGCATGTCCCGGCGACGTCCTATCTGCTGGAGGCTCAGGTTGGCGGGTGGAGTGAGGTTGCGGACGCGAAAGTCGGGTTTGGATGGATCACCCCCCAATGAAAATGGCTGACTGGTTGCCGGCAGGAATCCGGACCCACCGTAAGTCACTCCTTGCGGCACGGCGACATACGGTGGTAGCACCTTTTGGCCTCCCGGTTGCTGTTGCGCATAGATACTTCCGAGACTGGGGTGTTCGACGACGGGCGATGGTTTGTTACCGGTCAGCAGGTAATGGCTTCCCGTGTTGTGATTGCCAAAGGCGTGGGTTAAGGAACGAATGAGTGCCACGTGTTTCATCACTCGAGCTGTTCGCGGGAGATGTTCACTGATTTGTATGCCGTTTACATCTGTATTGATGGGTTTGAATTCCCCCCGAATCTCCACTGGTGCATTGGGTTTGAGATCAAAAGTTTCAAGGTGGCTTGGTCCTCCGTCCAGCCAGATCAGGATACAGGACTTGGCTTTCGAATTTGGGTGAAGACCCTTGCCTTCCTTGGCCTGCGCACGGCTGCGTAAAATGTCGGCCATGTTCATGCCCAGCCCCGTGATCAAGCCAGCATGCAGGAAAGTCCGGCGATTGATTCCATGATAACAAGACAATGATGATGGTTTCTTCATGGCATTTGGCGGTAATTTTGCAAAGTATCAATGGGTCCACAGAAATTCACGGCTATTCATTACGGCCCACATCATATCGGCCCACATGGGTTGCAAGGCATTTTGCGATGATATAGTCTGTTCCCAATACTGCCATTCTTCAATGTCAGGTGCCCTTGCATAGGCCCTCCAGTAGAGCTCCTTTACCATGGCTTCAAGATTCCCGTCGAATAGGCTGGACCACTCCTTTGAAGCCTCATTCAGAATGGTTTGAAGGTGAGTGTCGTTAAATAGATACAGTGACTTTGACAGGCCACCTCCGATGGCATCTGGTGCTTGGCAGGGTTCTTTACGGTCGCAGCGTCCCAGGATATCCAGTGCAAAGGACTCTTTCCGATGGTCCCAGGACATGATGGCGTTTTCTTCTCCTATCACGTGTTCGAGGAATTGATGCTGACCTGTGACCTGACGGATGGCATCGATGAGGACCCTCCCTTCATATTGGCGGGGTTGCATGGCATTGAAGAAACCGTGGCGTGTCCCTGGAAATGCATCGAAACGTGCACGCTGTTGATAGGCTGATGAACTCACTATCAGTCGAACCAGAGCGACGAAACGATAATCTTCCTTCTCCCAGTTCTTTGCGATGAGGTCCAGTAAACCAGGGATGACGGGAAGGTTGGTTGGCCGTATGTCATCGATTGGTTCAACCACTCCACGACCAAATAGATGCTTCCAGGTACGGTTGGCGAAGGCACGGGCAAAGCGTGTCGAACCATCGGTTTCCAGCCATTGACCCAAAACCTCTAGAGGGTCCTTCTCTTTGTTGACACCGTGATGGTGAGGTGTCCCAAGCGGACGGGGGCTACTGGCTATTCCCGATTTTGGATGGAATATGTCACCAAGGTTCTTGAACATTGCCTGACCACCATCAAGGCTTGTTTTTGAAAACATGGCCGAAAAATCGTGGTAGTCTGTCAGGGTCCAGCGATCCACTGGATGGTTGTGGCAGCGTGCACATGCGATGCGGGTACCCAGGATGGCCTGTCCTACATATTCGGCCATGTCTCGAGGATCGGTGGCATGACGTTGAAAATTTGCAGGTGCATTTTCGAGGAATGATCCTCGAGCTTCTATCAGCATTCTGGCTGTGCCGAGGACGGATTGATTTTCCAGGATACGCTGGTGGAGCCAATCGTGATAGACCTTTGCGGCATCTGTTCCCAGCTTCTTTGAATCCAGCAAAAGCCAATCAGCAAAACGAAGGCTCCAGAAATCCGCGAATGCACGGGTTGAGGTGAGGTGTTCCACAAGTTTGGAGAATCCCTGTTCGCTTACAATGGCTGCCGACCAATATTTCGCATCCTCCGGAATTGGTAACTGTCCCGTTAGATCAAGAAATAATCGCCTGATCAGAACATGCGGTTGCGCCGGTTTTTCCGGCTCCAATTGCCACTTGATCCACTCATCACGAAGCATGATATCGACAGGATGTCTTGAAAAGGTATCGGAGATGGCTCCAGAGGAGGGGTAAGGCAATCCCACGCGGGTTGAGCCTGTCAGTGCTCCAAAACGAATCATGACCGAGCTGACCCCATGGTTTTGGAAAATAACCTCTCCTTGTCCGGTGACATCAGCCACGCCATCATCCATGGGCTTGAAAACGCACCAACGCGTTACGTCGGCGCTTGTGCCATCCGGCATGAGCGCCTCTACCTTGATCAACCTGCTCTCACCAATCGCCTTTGCCTTGATTTCAGCAGGTGAAACCTGAATCTTAGTAAAATCCGTGGAAAGATCACCCCGGGGTACCCCGGCGGTGATCCATTGCTTTAATCTTGCATAGTGGTCGGAGGCACTGCGGATGCGGCGTCCTCCCTCATGTTCAATCTTTTTGGATGCTTTTTTCAGGATCAAGCTCTGCCCAGGGTTCTGCATCTCCACACGGCGCGCAAAAT
>JAAZXX010000254.1 GCA_014239995.1 Verrucomicrobiia bacterium | reverse complement strand
CTTATTGTTGTTCAGTGTGATGCGGTCGAGGCCGTCAATTGGTGATTGATCCACATATTCGTCAAATTTGATCTTCAGCGATGGACAGGTTTCGTCCAATGACCCAATGAATCCCTTTTTCCGAATCCCAACGTTTGGAATGCGTTTACCCTCAATGGTGACTTCCGCCTCGAACTGGGAGAAGCGCTCTTCCCGGGGGCCGCCTCCGAAGAGGTTGGCGAATCCTCGGCCACCCTGTCCGCAGAGTTTCAGCCAATCTGCCGGTGCCAACTTGATCTGGACATCCAGAAGGTGGTTTTTACGAAAGAGTTCCTCAGTGGTGAAAGTCGCTGCGCGGACTGCAAGGTAACTCGGGGTCCAAATGGCGGCCATCACCAAGGCCAGGCCCAGAATGTGGGTTGCAAGTGGTGGTCGTTGGATGATGATTCGGCTGATTGTTGACATGGCAGTGATTGGTTGTGATGCCTTCAGACTCCTTTAAATACGGAATGGTTACAAAAGAAAACGACACTTTTAAATATTTCAGGGTGAGGAGTGCTGTGAATCATGAAATGTCTGCGATAGGGACTGGTGGTAGATTTCGCGTGCGTGGTTTCTTTTCGCATAGTCGCCCGGCGGTATTGTCTGTGAAGGAGTCTTGTGGTATGAATTCTGGAGTTAAGGTGCAGCCAATGATCATATTCCGTCCTAGATCAGGATTCTTGAGTCCATCGTCAAATCACGCATGTTTGGCGTGTCTCTGCATGCTGGCCTTTCTGCTGCCAGATGGGGCTCGTCTTCTCGCTGCCGAGCAGGAGACGACGGCTTCCAGACCAACTGGCATGCCTCAACTGGATCCTCAATCGGCGTTCCAGGCTGCGGTCCTGATGTTTGATGATGGTTTTCATCGGCAGGCTGAAAACGCTTTCAAGGATTGGCTTGACACCAATCAATCCCACGACATGCGACCGCTCGTGGCGGAATATGCTCTTTGGGCAGGTGCCGAGTATGCATCGGTGGTGAGGGATTACAGTCAATCTTCAGATCTTTTTTCACAATTGCTCAGGAATTATCCCGAATCATCCCGTCGACAGGAGTTTGCTTTCGGCGAAGCCTGGAGCAGGTTCCATCTGCGGCAGTTCACGCGTGTGTCGGAGTTGCTCGCCGATCCCAATGCCCCCTTCCTGAAGGAATCGATACGTACCGAGACCAGCGGCGATCCACGGGCGACCACACTTCGACTCAAGGGACAACTTTTACTGGCTGAAACCTACCTGAAGATGGAGGCGTTCGATCAAACCAAGGCCGTTCTGGACACCATTCCAGACTGGTCTCTAAGCGATGAGCTTGTCTGGCGTCGCGAGTTTCTGCTTACCCAGTTGCTGCTGAGCGAGGGTGACCTTGAGGAAGCCAGGCACAGCGCTTCACGCCTGCTGGCATGGGCGCGCAGTATTGATTCCGTGGACTGGATTGCTGAATCTGTTTCCTTAAAAGGTGATGTGCTGCAGGCCAACGGACAGTTTGATGCCGCCATGGAAACGTACTCCGAAAACCTGGATACCTTCATTCCTGAGGCACGACGCAGGGAGGCCAGACTCAAGATCATCGAATTGAACCTCCTGAATGAAAAGGTTGAAACCGTGATCGGGTTCCTTTCGACCATGGTTCAGCAGGGAACAAACGATGCTTCAATGGATGTCGTGCTGCTTACGCTGGGAGAACTTCGCCTGAAACAATATTTTGGCCTGGCCAGCAGGCAGGACCCTGGCAAGGGTTCCTCTCCGGGTGACCTGCTGGTCAAGGGACGACGCTCACTTGAGGCGCTGCTTGAGGAGTATCCTCTTTCTGTCTACCGGGGGCGTACTCATTATACGCTGGGGTGGTGTCTGTGGGAACTTGGTGAATACCCGCAGAGTATGGTGTCTTTCCAGTTGGCTGCGGAGGGCCTTGATAAATCCATTGAACATGCTGAAAGCCTTTTCAAGTGGGGTGATATCCTGCTGCGTTCTGGAGATGCCAAAGGGGCTTTGAAACAATATGGATACCTTTTTTCCGAATACCAAAATTATGAGCAGGTGCGTGCCTCCCTTTATGACCAGATGCTTTACCAAATGCTTCGTGCCGCTGTCATGGCCAATGATTTGAAGGAAGCCAAGCGGGCGGCACAGCAGATCATGCTGCTTTACCCACACGGTCCGTTGGTCCAGCGTAGCCGCTTGTTACTGGGACAACGTCTGGTTCATGTCGAACAGATTGCAGAGGCCCGCTCTGTTTTCGAGGAAATGATTCAGCAGTTTGGTGACTTTCCTCTGCGGGCCGAGGTTGACCTTGCCGTGGCACATACCTTTGAACAGGAGGGAGCCTGGCACCTGGCTCTGGATGCCCATGAATCCTGGCTTGAAACGTATCCAGAGCACCCGTCTCGACCAAGGGTTGCCTACGCGCGGGCCTGGGTGACCGATCGCTTGGGTGACAGCATCAAGGCCCTGCAACAGTTTCAACAGTTTGCCAAATCCCATTCCTCCCATAATCTTTTGCCTCTTGCCAAAAACTGGATTGCTGATCACTTCTACAACCTGGGCCGTTTCGAGGAAGCGGAACGTGAGTATGCTGCCGTTGCCAGCGAGTTGCCTCAATCCTCCGCCCTGCAGCAGTCCGAGGCCCGCTTGATGATGGCCAAATGTCGTTTTCGCATGACGGATTACGCGCAGGTGATAGAACACTTGAAACCCTTGACGGAGGGCTTGGCAAATACAGAAGCCGTGGATCGGGACTTTATCGGGGAAGTGTTCTTGTGCCGGGGGGATGCATATTTTGAACTTGCCATGGCATCGAATCCACCCAGTCAACCCAGCATTGATGGTGCCATCAGCAGTTACCTCAAGGTTTATGCGGTGCACATGCCCAACCGGTGGGAATCCCGGGCCTGGGGACGGTACGGCGACCTTTACCACTTCACTGGAGATGATTATCCCGAAGCCCTCAAGGCCTACGAGCGCGCCTTGACCTATCAAGGGGTAAGTATCTCCATGCGCAGTCAGTTACTTGTGTCGATAGGGCAGGTCAGGGAACACATGGCGGAAGCGTTGCAAGGCCCTCAAAAGACCTCCTTGCTGGAGGAGGCACTGGAGCATTACCTGGCCGTGGTTTACATGAAGAATCTGCAGAAGGGTGAAACTCCTGATGCCTTCTGGATACGCGAGGCTGGGGTCAGGGCCATGCAGGTCCTGGAGCACACACGCAACTGGACCCAGGCCAAGGTGTTTTCCGCCTATCTCTCAGAATTACTCCCTTCGCAGGGTGATGAATGGCTTCAGATGATGAACCGGTGGACAAATCAACTGCCACTGGATCGTTCGCTCTCTCCCTGATTTTTTGACAAAAAAGTGATATGAACCAGATTTTTAAAATATTCAAACATGGTTTTCTGCCGTGCTTTTTTTTGATGTTAACAGGAATGACTGCATCCCTTTTTGCTGGGGATGTGCATATCGAAAAGGTCCTTGGACCTGAAATCGATACGGGACCATACAAACATCCATCCACTTTCGAGTATCTCGACAATGGAGATTTTTATCTGGCTTACTACGGTGGTAAGGGTGAATACGCCACCGACACGGCGGTTTATGGTGCCCGCAAGTCCAAGGAGACGGGGCATTGGTCCTCGCCCGTACCTATCGCTCAAAACCCCCTTCAATCCATGGGGAACCCTGTTTTGTGGCAGGCCCCCGGCGGGCGAGTCTGGTTGTTTTTTGTCGTGAGGTTCGGCAGTACATGGTCCACTTCCAGGATCATGGCAAAAATCTCGGATGACCGTTGTCAATCCTGGTCTGATGCCTTCCTTGTGACCTTCGAGGAAGGCACCATGGTGCGCGGTCGCCCCATCCTTCTGGATGATGGGGCGTATCTCCTGCCCATCTACCATGAAACGGGTAGCGATACCGAAAAGACGGGAGCTGATACCTCCTCCCTCTTTATGAAATTTGATCCACAGGCCCGCCATTGGTCGGCTTCCAACAAGGTTTATTCACGCATGGGTAATCTGCAGCCTGCGCCAGTGAACCTGGGGGGAGGGCATCTCATGGCCTTTTGTCGTCGGGGCGGAGATTACGAGCCTGGGAACGATGGATACGTTGTTCGTACGGACTCGCACGACGGTGGCAGGACATGGTCCCAAGGCGTTGAAACCACCTTTCCAAACCCAAACGCGGCCGTGGAACTCATACGCCTGGCCAACGGCCATCTCCTCTTTGTCTACAATCGCAGCATGGACGATCGAAGTCCGTTGACATGTGCCATCTCAACCGATGGTGGAGAAACCTTTCCGCACAAGCTCGACCTCATGTCGGGTATGGGATCCTTTGCTTATCCCACCGCCTTGCAAACACCTGATGGGCTGGTGCATGTTTTATTCAGCTCGGATGAGCGTACGACCATTCGCCACGCCTCTTTCAGGGAAGAGGCCATCCTCAAAGATTGATCGGCCATCACGTCGGCCTTGCCTCGCCGCAAACCAAGGATTCAGGCAAACCGCTTTTTAGTCGGCAGTCTGCCTTTGCCGTGCTCATTCGTTGAGCCAGGGCGCGAGCCATTTCTCGGTTTCCTCCAGCGAGATTCCCTTGCGCTTTGCGTAGTCCGCTGTCTGATCCCGGTTGATCTTGCCTACCGAAAAATAATTGGATTTCGGATGGGAGAAATAGAGGCCGCTGATGCTTGCCGCCGGCCACATGGCACAGCTTTCAGTGAGTTTGATTCCCGTGTTCTGTTCCACATCCAGGAGATCCCAAAGCCGCCTTTTTTCGGTGTGATCCGGGCAAGCCGGGTAGCCGGGGGCCGGGCGTATGCCGCGATATCTCTCGCGGATGAGGTCCTCGTTGGTGCATTGCTCTCCCTTACCGTATCCCCACTCAATCCGCACACGCTTGTGCAGACATTCGGCAAATGCCTCTGCGAGGCGATCGGCCAGTGCCTTGATCATGATCGAGGTATAATCATCATGATCCTTTTCAAAACTGGCCGACCACTCGTCTGCGCCGTGCCCGGTGGTGACGGCAAACAGGCCGAGATAATCCTCCTTCCCAGCTTCTTCAGGAGCAACGAAGTCGGCCAGTGCCTGATTGTGCTGACCCTCTGGTTTACACAACTGTTGCCTGAGCGTGTGCAAAACGGTCCGTTCCTCCGAGCGGGTGGTATCACTGAAAATCACAATATCATCGCCTCTTGATGCAGCTGGAAAAAATCCGTAGACCCCACGTGCCGTCAATCGGCCTTCCTGGGTGATATCCTTGAGTTGCTTTTGAGCATCCTCGAAAAGTTCACGTGCCTTCACCCCTACAACAGGGTCCTCAAGGATGGCGGGGTAGCGTCCACGCATCTCCCATGCATGAAAGAAGGGGGACCAGTCAATGTAAGGAACCAGGTCTTCCAGCGGGAAGGAGTCCAGGGTCCTCACCCCGGTGAATGCCGGGCATGGCGGTGTATAGTCTGACCAATCCATCACCATGGCGTTGGCACGAGCCTCCTCCAGGGGTCTCAAGCGCTTGGTGCCGCGTTGTTGATGTTTTTCCCTCAGTATGTGTTGCTCCTGGCGGTTTTTTTCAAGGAAACCCTTGCGTCTTTTATCATCGATCAGGTCACGTACGACCGTGACTGATTTAGAGGCATCCAGTACGTGCACGACTGGGTTTGTATAATGAGGTGCAATCTTGACAGCCGTATGGGCCTTACTGGTGGTGGCTCCGCCGATGAGCAGCGGGGTCTTCATTTTCAGGCGCTCCATCTCCTTGGCCATATGTGCCATTTCATCCAGCGAAGGGGTGATCAGGCCACTCAATCCAATCATGTCCGCATTGAACGTCCGCGCCTTTTCGATGATCTGATCAGCGGGTACCATGACCCCCATG
>JAAZXX010000253.1 GCA_014239995.1 Verrucomicrobiia bacterium | reverse complement strand
AGCATTCTTACAGCAACTTCAAATGGGGTGGAAACCCAACCGGTAGTGCGTGGGGTTTGGATTCTGGAAAATCTACTGGGCACACCACCCAATCCTCCCCCTCCGGATATCGATCCCATTGAGCCGGACACCCGGGGTGTTACTACGATTCGTGCGCTAATGGAAAAACACCGCAACAATCCGACTTGTTTCGAATGTCACCGCAAGATTGATCCGCTTGGGTTATCGATGGAGCATTATGACTACATAGGAGTTTGGCGTGACCGTTATAACAAGAAGTTGCCCATTGATGGTTCTGGGAAAATGCCTGATGGCACCGCCATCAACGGGCCCACGGGCATAAAGCAGTATCTCTCCACTCGTCCGGATCAATTCACCCGCTGCCTGACGGAGAAGCTCCTCATCTACGCACTCGGCCGGCGTCTCAGCTTCACCGACCGCGACGATATCGACCGCATCGTCGCAGTCATGTCGAAGCGCCGCTACGGCCTGCGTGAACTGATTCAGCACATAGTAGCCAGCGAACCATTTCACTCGAAATGAAAAAATTGTTTCTATTCCTATGGATGACCGGTGCCATCCATGCCGATCACGCCACCCGGGCTGTCGAAAGGCCCAACATCATTCTGATCATGGTCGATGACATGGGCCGGGACTGGGTCAGTTGCTACGGTGCCAAGCATCCCACACCAAACATTGATCGACTGGCCAAACAGGGTGTGCGCTACGAGACGGCATGGTGCACGCCCATTTGCACTCCCACACGCGTCACCCTGTTAACCGGCCAATACCCCTGCCATCACGGCTGGGTGCAGCACTATGACGTCCCGCGCTGGGGCGGCGCAGGCTTACGCCCGGATCGTTTCACCACCTTTGCCCGTCACCTGCGCGATAGAGGATACGCCACCGCCATTGGCGGCAAATGGCAGATCAATCACCTTGGCAGACAGCCCGGCATCCTCAAACAGCATGGCTTTGATGAACACTGCGTTTGGCCCGGTGTGGAAGCCAACCAGCCGGAAACCACCGAACGCTTCTGGGGAGGCCTGATTGCCACCAACGGCAAACGCGCCAAGGCCCGCTACGGCCCCGACACCATCAACCGGTTCCTCATCAATTTCATCAAGCGCCATAAGGATCACCCCTTTCTGGTTTATTACCCCATGCTGCTCACCCACGGGCCGCATACCACCACGCCTCTCAACAAAACCATGCCGCCGGAAGGAAAGCCCGCGCTCTA
The DNA here is from genome assembly GCA_014239995.1 of Verrucomicrobiia bacterium. Classification (GTDB taxonomy): domain Bacteria; phylum Verrucomicrobiota; class Verrucomicrobiia; order Limisphaerales; family AAA164-E04; genus AAA164-E04. The sequence goes on along the minus strand of JAAZXX010000253.1, from coordinate 4,652 downwards.
TGCGGGCAACGTCACCTACATGGACCAACTGGTTGGCAGACTGGTGAGTGCGGTGGATGAACTAGGGCTCACAAAAAAAACCGTCATTATTTTCACAGGCGACAACGGCTCCGCCTCCTCCGGCATACTCAATGGGGAACCCTATCCGAAAGGTAAAGGGCGTAAGGCTGATTGGGGAGTGCACGTGCCCTTTATTGTACGCGCCCCATTTCTGAGCAAAGGCGGCAGCGTCTCGACCGACCTGATTGACTTCACCGACCTTTACCCCACCTTCCTCGAACTGGCCGGCATTCCGCTCCAGAAGCATCTCAAACTCGACGGCCGATCGTTCGTTTCGAGCCTGCGCGGCAACGAGGATCCCTTTGAAAAGCGCAGCTGGATTTACTCCCAAATGGGTCACTTCCGCATGATCCGGGACTGGCACCATTTCCTGGATAACCGAGGCGCCTTTCACGACATGAATAAGGATCCCCTGCAACAACACAAAGTAAGCCCTCAGGATAAAATCGCCCCCGGCCGCCGACAACGCCTACAGATGATTCTCAAGCGCTTTCCGGCCAATGCGCCGGCTCCCTTCCCCGAATTCAAAACGAGACATCCGAACCTCTACTAGTCCTCTTTAAGCAATGAACCCTCTCATTGTTCTTTTGGCTGAATGCTGCCTAGGCGTGACTACTGACGAAGGCAATAATCCGGCATGGGGTGAGGCAGCCGATTGGTTTGCCGCCACCAGCACTTCAGAGGGTGGTTATCAGATGGAGTTTAGATTCAGTAAAGCCGCCTTGCTTGGAGCATCGGAAGGGGACCGTCTTGGTTTCAATATTGCGTTGAATGACGATGATGGGGACGGCCGGAAAGCTCAACTAAACTGGGCTGGAGCTCCGCATCGGGAGTTCTCGTATGGAGGCCTGGTGCTGGGAGGGGCGGCAAGCAGTGGAAGAGGGGGAGCCACAGACGTGAAATTGACAAGGTCAGCTGAGGGGATCGTTCTTCAATGGGAAGGAAGTGGCATGCTGCAAACAGCGACATCGGTCACCGGCCCCTGGAGCGAAGTAGTTGGAGCAGCCAGTGGTGTGGAGATTTCATTCACCGGTGTTGAGGCGTTTTATCGGGTGCGATGATCGTTGAGGTATTTCTCATGCTTTCGTATGGAGCGCTGAATTCCGAGGCAGCGGTGGCCGCCTGAAAAACTGGGTCAAAACTGTTCACAATGAAGCAAAAACGACCTGAACCAGAAAAAATCTTTCGCGCTGTCGTGCGGACGCGATGGCGTCCTGTTTTTGAAGGGTGGCGGAGGCGTATTGGCCTTGCGTGAAACGTTGATACACGCACGCCGGTCATCCTGGAGAACACCCAGCTCACCAGTTTCTTTCGTCCGCACCTTTCACTGGGCTACATCACACCCCTTGAATTTGCTCAGGAAGAAATAGAGGAAGAAGCGAGTCAATGCAGGCACGCCGATCGGGCTACGCCCTCTCTACGGCCCAGCGTTGACTTATTGTATGTAATTAAACAAGTATTGAAACCGTCCGGACTATCGCAAATTCTGGGCCAGTTTGAGTAACTCGATCAATTTCGGTAAATAAAATGAATCATCATAAAAAACTATTAAGTTTTGTTGTATTTCTTCTGCTGGAGCCGTTGTCATTCGGGCAATTCTCAAAACTTACAGAATTGCAGAAAAAGTTCATTCAAGACGAAAGGACAGGAAGCAACATCATGATGGTTTTTCAAAACGGGAAAACCATTTATCGACACACACAAAACTCTGGTAAGAAGGGAGACAAGGATATCCAAAAGGATACTATCTTTCCGATGTATTCAATGACGAAACCAATCACCATCGCCGGCATGCTTCTGCTGAAGGAGAGAGGCTTAGTAGCTTGGGATGATCCAGTGTCTAAATACATCCCTTATTTCAAGAACCTGAGATATAAAAAGGATGGAAAGGTCCTTCCATGTCAAAACGAGTTAAAGGTTATCCATCTGATGACCCATAAATCTGGCTACAGATACTATGGAAATCCTCTCCTCGAAAATTTTGGAAGCGGTGCAGGTGGTGCCTCATTTGAAGAACCTCAACCTAATCAGATTAAGTATGATAATTTGGATGCATTTGTAAAAGATGTGGCATCCCAACCACTTGAGTTTGAACCTGGGACACAGTATCAATATGGCATAAGCCAAGCAGTGCTGGGAAGACTGATAGAAGTCATTTCAGGAAAATCGCTTTACACCTATTTAAAGGAGTCATTGTTTGATCCATTGGAAATGGCAAATACTAAATTCCACCTAACTCGAGATGAGTGGGAGCGTTATCAAGTATTGTATATCAATGCTGACAACCTGAAAGGATTTACCTATTTGCTGGATTCCCACATGACGTTCAAGGAGGAAAATAAAGCACATTTTGGTGGAGAAGGATTACTCTCTACCTTTGACGATTACTCCCACTTTTGCGAAATGTTGCTCAGTCGAGGTATCTACAGAGGGAAACGCATTTTAAGTGAATCAAGCATTGAACAGATGACTGGAAAATGGGTTGATCTAACTGAAATTCCAGAGAGCGATGACAAACATGAATTGGGTGGTTGTCATTATGGTCTCGCTTGTTATGTGCTGAACACGCCGGTGTTGGATAGGGGTGATTCGGAAAAAGGTATGTTTGGGTGGGCCGGTTATAACAATACTCATTACTGGATTGAACCTCAGAAAAAGCTATTCGGGTTATTCATGACTCGATCCCGCGAATTTGGCTGGGATATTCCGATCGCACTGAGGAAGACTGTTAATTCCATCGTTGAATAGTCAACGAAATGGGAGTCCTGCATCTCATGAAATCTCCACTACAGCTAAAATCGATTCACACGTTATGAAGCATCTCCTAATTTTGATAATTGCAATCTTGGCCACTGGATGCACAACACAATTCAATCCAAAAACCGACCGTAACGCCGCAATGTTTTTTACGTCGCGTGTAGAGCATGATGTCGTTTACCGAACAGTCGACGGCAAGGATCAACGCCTCAACCTTTACCTTCCAGATAACTTTATCGGGAAGGACCCTTGGTTTATCAACGACGGCAAGGGCAAGAAGCCAACCCTGTTGCATATACACGGAGGGGGATGGGTAGAAGGATCAAAGGATCAAATAGTGCTCAATCTACTTCCCTATATATTTAGGGATTGGGTAGTAATCAGCATCAACTACCGGCTGGCCGATGAAGCCAAAGCTCCTGCGGCAATAGATGACTGTCTTGCGGCCTTGCAGTGGGTGCACAATAATGCAGAGAAATATGATATCGATACCAATCGCATTGTCCTGAGCGGTGGATCCGCCGGCGGGCATCTCGCGTTATTAACCGGAATGCTCAAGGAAGGTGATCTGTTATGTGAAGGTAAATTAAAAGCGAGAAACGCGGGGGACGTCGCAGCCATTGTTAACTGGTATGGTGTCACAGATTTTGAAATTAATCCACATCCCATAGAGTGGTTCGGGGAGGACATTGATCTTAATGAATATGTAAAAACATTATCCCCAATCAATTATGTTCGAAAAGATGGCCCTCCTATATTGACTATTCACGGCACACTGGATGAAGCCGTCCCGGTAAAGCAAGCAGTGAATCTGCATGAAAAACTCCGTGAAGCGGGAATACAAGAACAGCTGGTTCTAATCCAAAACAAAAAGCATGGTGATTTTTCCGCGAAGGAACTCACTAAAATTTATCAGAACATCTGGAAGTTCCTTGAGTCAGCAGGTGTGGAAACGAATGTAGATTGATTTGACTGTTCTGAGCAGAGAACGAGTTTTCGATAAACAGCGGGCTCACCGAAACGATGCGCGAAAATAGTTATCTGGAAAGTCTGGCTACAAACACTGATCGGGTTACTCAAACTGGTCCAGTGGTTTCGTTAATCTGGACGGGTTGATTATTTGCTCAATGTCGTAGAGTAAGTCAATGCTGGGACGCAGGGAGGGCACATGTTTGAAGGATTTGACTCCAAAGTACATAGTGTGACGTACGGAGGCGAAGTTGATTTGGTGTTTTTGGGGATTGATTGAATAATCTAAGCGACAAGTCGAGCACCCTGCCACTCTGAGAGATAGAGCACTAAAAAAAGGGTTTCGGCCTATGTTGATGATGGATTTGGCCTCTTAAAAAATCTGCCAAAGGGCGGTTTATTTCACCTTTTTTTTCAACTCTTCTGGCCAATTAAAAACGAAGTTAATCTTGTTGGCCTTGCTTCCGGGCACCTCCTTGAGAATCAGGAACTTGTCACCTGATTTACTCGGCTTATAAGCACCTAGAGATTTTTGCCTTACAAATTCCATGCTAAAAAGAACCTCCGGAACGCCTTGGGGCTTCCCGCTTTCAGTATCAATCTTTAACGCAAGGAGGTCGTTGCCATTTCTAAAGAACAGTTCCGTTCCATCACTGGCCCAAACAGCTTCCGTACCTCCCTTGCCTGTTAGTTGTCTGGTGCCCTTCGGATTCAAAGTCTGCGCAAGGTAAATCTGATCGGTGCCATTCTGGTCGGATTGGAAAGCCACATGCCTGCCATTTGGAGAGATTGACGCTGCCGATTCCGTGTATGCAGCAGCAAACCTTATTTAGTGGCCAGAGTTCTGCAATGCCAAAAAACGCCTT
>JAAZXX010000252.1 GCA_014239995.1 Verrucomicrobiia bacterium | reverse complement strand
GATACCTTGATCGGTCTTGGTACGAATGAGACGCCCCATACCTTGACGGAATTTCAGGACAGCTTCAGGCAGAGAGTATTCGAAAAAAGCATCCCCTCCACGGGCCATGATCTGATCAACCCGTGCTTCGGTCAGTGGATGGTCTGGTACAGCGAACGGGAGGCGCGTGATAATGACATTCTTAAGGGAATTACCTGGCACATCTACTCCTTGCCAGAAACTGTCTGCACCAAAAAGCACGGAAGATTCGTCCTCCTTAAACCGCTCCAGCATCGTTGAGCGAGGGAGACCTGAGCCTTGTATATAAAGCGTAATGTCACATGCGTCAAAGTATGGCAGCATGGCTTCCCCTATGGCGCGCATGAGCTTGAGATTGGTGAACAGAACAAAAGCGCGACCCTCGGTCATTGCGGTAAAATGCTCAATCCAGTGGCAAAGGCTAGAACGATACTCCTCATGACGCGGATCAACCATTTTGGAGGGAATATAGACCTTCATTTGACGCGCGAAATTAAAGGGTGATCCGAGTTGCAACGTGCTTGCGTCGTAAGCACCGATTCTCGTAACAAAGTAGTCCATACCTCGCCGCATCACTCCGCTCACGCCTCTTTTTCTGGAGGTAGCATTGTCCGTTTTCCCCTCCATGGACAATGTGGCACTGGTCATGACAATCGAAGTACCACTGTCAAAAAGTCGATGCCGAAGAAATTCGGACACATCCACCGGAGCGGCGTGCAGAGACATATTCTGACCGGTTCTGCCGCCTTTTTCTACCCAATAAACATAAGATGCATATTCCTGACTCAAGAACATCGCTAGAGTCTCCTTAAGGTCGGCAAGACGCCTGTTGCATTCCTGCAATTCCTGTCCTATTTCACGGTCATCTGATGTCTTGATGAGTTCAGTGATCGAATGACGAAGGCGCTGCAAGGGTAAGGTCAATACGTCCTCGACAAAATCGGCATGCCGGATGCGTAGTTCCCTCCAGGAGCCCGCGAGATTCCAGGGCTTGTTTTTCCCTGTGGCCGAGCTTTTTGAATCGTGAATAATCTCATCACACGCAGCCTCAACATTTTTAAAAAAAGCATCGGCCTGTTCGTGCACTTCGCCCACTTGCTGAATGACCTTACCTTTTCTGAGCTGTGAAAGGAGTCCTTTCTGGGTGGATGGATTCCAAAGCCGATTCAATGCAAAATGCGTTTGCCCACTGGAAATACCAAGCCCAATATGCCGCGAGGCGACCTTCTCTAATGTGTGAGCCTCGTCAAAAATGACAAAATCATTACGAAACAATACCCCTCCATCCGAAGGCTCTTCCATGGTGTTAAGAAGGGTAAAAAAAAGAGTATGGTTCAACACGACAACATCTGCCGACAGGATACGCTGCCTTGCTCGCTGAAAATGACAAATGGCCTGTGATTGAGAAAAATCGGACTTGGGACCGCACATCTTGGGCGAACAAAGCCCACGCTCCGAACATACCTGAGCCCAGACTTTGGGATTTGGTGCTTCTGGCAGATCTGACAGGCTGCCGTCAGTTGTTTGGTTGGACCATTCAAGCAGAAACTGCAGTTCAGCGCTTTCAGACGTCGTGAAAAGACCCTCTGCCATTTGAATGGCTTTGTGAAGACGTCGTGTGCACAGGTAATTGTGACGTCCTTTCAGCATTGTAAAAGAGAACTGCACGGGAAGAATCTTTCGCAGCATGGGTAGATCCTTCATTACAAGCTGTTCTTGAAGGTTGATGGTATGGGTACAGATCACGGCTCGCTTCCCCTCGGTAACCGCATGCAAAATGGCTGGCACAAGGTATCCGAGGCTTTTTCCGACACCCGTACCAGCCTCAACCATTAAGTGATCCTCCTTCGTAAGGACCTCAGCAACGGCAACGGCCATGGATTGTTGCTGGGGACGGTACTCGAAGTTGCTGGCTCTGGATAACAAGCCGCTTTCAGAAAAGATCATTCCGACTTGATCCGCCAAATCGGTAGTGCCACCCCCTCCTCCTGCTTCACCATCGGCAACTCTGATCATGGAAGATGGAATCCGAAGATGTCAGTATGAACGCGGACGCATCACGACAACATCAGTTTGAGCGCGGTTTTTGACAATCATGTTGTCGGGTAAAATACCGCGCCAGAAAACATTGGGATACACTACCGAATGACGCCCGATCAGGCTTCCAGGATTCAAAACAGCATTGCACCCAACTTCTGCATGATCGCCAATCACAGCACCTAGTTTCCTGAGGCCAGTATCCAAGGGGATTCCAAGCTGGTCCACCTCATCAACGGTAATGTTATCCTTGGTGAGTTTGAAATTCGAAATTTTCACACCGGCACCAAGATGGGCATGAGAACCCAAGATGGAATCACCCACATAGTTGAAATGAGGCGCAACGGCCTCATCAAGCAGGATACTGTGTTTAATCTCTGTCGAGTTGCCTACCACACACCGATCGCCAATGATGACGTTTTCCCGCACGTATGCGTTATGTCGAATTTGACAATTTTTTCCAATAATGGCAGGCCCTTTAATCATTGCACCACCTTCCACGATGGTGCCTTCGCCAATAAAAACGTCCTGACCAATGAATCCTGGATCACCTAAAGTTTTGTGGTGCTTTTCTTTGCGTAAATTTTGTTCAATATAATCCGTAAGACGTTTGAGAGCCTCCCACACACGGTCGAGTCCATCAAACAAGTCAGCATGTTCACATGCATTCATGTTAAGATAATGCTTGGGTGACAACATATGGGGATAATTTAGTCCGAATTCCCTCAAAAGAAAGACTAAAGAGATGGTCTGACAAGCCCCAAAAGCCGGTCGTAGATATGGGGATTTGACCATTTAAATTAGAATCGTCCACCTTGCAACATCCCAATGAGGCGAGCTCATTTCACTTCCAAAATAGTTGTAAACATCTCGTCCAGTGCATGTTACAAACTCTAAAGCTTCTTACTGAAACCCAAGCCTTTCAAGTAGATAATAATGGCACTGTTTCTGCTAAACAGAAAAGAGAAAACAAACTTTGTAACTTCAACTAAGATTCACGCCTCAAAATGTCTTACCCCCCATTTCAGCTTACCCCTCAAGCCACCCCGTTCTGCATGCGGGTCATATGCCTGATGGCGCTCATACACTTGATCCAATTCCCATGGCTACAGAGGGGCCTCACACAGGAGGCAACACCACCGAGCATTGTAAGGCAAACAGGTTCACTCGAAACAAAGGCAGGCAACAGCTTTCAACTCTTTATTGAGGCTGCTGGAAGCGAACCATTACGCTATCAGTGGTTGTTCAATGGCCTTGCCATTCCTGGCGCCAATAAGCCCAACAACCTGATTTTGAACCTTTCAGAAACCCAGGTCGGTATCTACACCGTCCAAGTGAGCAATGCACTGGGGGATGCAACATCGAATCCCATGAAGATTACGATCAATCCAGCAGACAAGGGGAGTTTACAAGGCACCTGGAACGCTCGTTTTGAAAGCCAGAGCGGATCGAGATCAAATCCGCGTGATACATTTATTCTTCAAGATGGGGGTGCCATGGTCGCAGCTGAATTCGTTTATGAGGAAACCAGCAACCATGACATGATGGTGGTGAAATACGATGATGCAGGCATCCAGGAATGGGCAAGACGTGTTTCATTCAATGATCATAGCCAAGAAGATCCCATCAAAGCCCTATTGGACAAACACGATAACGTCATTATTGGAGGAACGACACGCCTGCGATTGGAAGATCTAATGGACGCCCCTCAGGCTCATCCCTCCAAGGATCCCGTGCAAGTTCCCTTCCTGGCCTCCGTCGGAAAGGACGCGAATGTTCGATGGACGTTTTCCCCGGACATTGCGCTGGATGAACAACTGAACTTTGTGGATTTCCAGGGAAATCATGGCGACAATCTCTACATCCTGAACAATGTCGTGTCGGAGCATTACACGGGCATGGAAATTCAAATACTGGACATGGATTCAGGTCTTTCATCGTTCACCATTCGGGATAAGACCGATTCCAATTTCACCGCACTTGACATGGCCATTATGCCATCCAGCGACATTGTCATTCTCGGACGCGCAGCCAAGACAGACCGCATCCAATCAGGTGTGCAGGTTCGAAAGTATTCCATCGACGGTCATTTGCAATGGACGACAGATCTCGGAGCAATCGGCCTCTTGGATTACGAGCCTGCGAGTTTACATAAGGGACTCGACGAGACTCTTTACCTGCTGGGTACCGTGAAGGATCCATCCACGGGTATCGACATTCAAATCCTGCGCCTGAATACGGAAGGCGAAAAATCTTGGGTGCAAACCTTGGTCATGCCCCACATGGCAAATGACATTCCTAAGATGGCCAAAGTGGATACCTCGGGCAACCTTATCCTTGTCGGAGAAACCCAGCTTGCGGCAACCACGCCTCAGCCATTGCTGGCAAAATGCACTCCCACGGGTGCAGTGTCCTGGTCCCTGCAAATTCCCAATAATACGTCAAACCAAAGCGACACCGTTTCCTCCATGGATTTGGATTCACTGGGAAATATTTATTTATCGTCAACACGATTCAGCCCTTCAACTAAGGAAGACTTTGCCGTGCTAAAATTCAGTCCCAGCGGTGAACACATTTTTGAAACCAGGTCGCTACAGGAAGGTCCAGTATCAGAGCAGGCAACACACATCGATGCAGACGATGATGGCAATGTTGTATTATCAGGTTTCAGCCTTTTCAAAAACGCTCCCCAAATGGTCACCTTGGGCATGGCTGCCGTACTACCTGTAAAAAATCAACTGCCGGATTTGAACTGGAACACACAAACGCTTCAAACTCCCCTCTTGGCACCTGGCCAGTGGACCTTCGAGCTTGAAGCAAGCGATCCTGATGGCGAAATTTCCCTCGTTGAATTCCTTCAGGGCTCTGAAGTGATCGCCACGGATCAAATCGCTCCTTACACCATGGTTTTTGCCTCAAAAGCAGCCATGACAGGGCATTTTTTTGCGAGGGTCTACGATAACCTCGGTGGCGTTACCATCTCTGAGGGCCTCCCATTCAATGTATTGCTCGCACCAACGGGAAGACCCCAGACTTCTCAGGATTTAAACGACATTTACCTCCCGAAAGGTTCTCGATTAACCCTGGATTATGGGATTTCTGGAGCCGAACCCATATTTTATCAATGGTTTCTCAATGGCGAACGGTTGAAGGGAGAGAACAAGGAGACACTGACATTGGTGCCCGGCTTGAATGAGTTTAACTCGGGTAACTACCAATTGCGTGCCAAAAACCCGGAAGGTCATCTATGGACCAATCCTGTGGTTGTTTCCATGGACTTGCCTCTCTTGGAAGGTGCAGATCAATTTGACGATGCCACGCCCATTGCCGGTGGTTTGGGAATAATACGTGCTTCCAACAAAGAAGCCACCGAGGAAAACGGAGAGCCCAGGCATGGTAAAAAACGTGGGGGGAAGTCGATCTGGTATCGATGGAGACCAGATTCCTCAGGGCTGGCAACGTTCTCGTTGCGTGGGTCGAGTTTTGACACACTTCTATCTGTTTATGCCGGCAATGACCTGACCCAACTGACAGAGATTGAATACGATGATGACCGCGGTGGTTTTTCCACCAGCAAACTGGAATTCAACGCCATCGGAGGAGTCGATTATTTGATTGCTATCGATGGCTTTAACGGATCAAGCGGAAATTTACTCTTGAGTTGGAGACTTGATACAGCAATTGCCATCACATTACCAAGTATCAGGATTACACCGCAAAAAATGACCATGAACCTTGGTGCTCCTTACACAATGACCACCTCTATCGCCGGGAATCTCACGGGGGTAAGCCTTCAATGGTTTCACAACGGAGCGGCGATTCCAGGTGCAACGGAGGCGGAATATAGCATTTCTTCAGCAGAGGCAGAAACTGCTGGCGCTTATTGGATCAGTATCACA
>JAAZXX010000251.1 GCA_014239995.1 Verrucomicrobiia bacterium | reverse complement strand
GACGGGTTGATTATTTGCTCAATGTCGTAGAGTAAGTCAATGCTGGGACGCAGGGTTGTTGTTCAGCGGCAACAGTTAAATCGACCCTTTTTTGACCGCTTGACGGTGAACTGGCAGTGGCGTCTCATTGGGTTGTTATGATGGATATATTGCCATGGCTTGGTTTTGGTGCGTTTGGGGTGGTTCTTATCTTCGGCCTTGTTAAAGGTAAAAATAACGACCGGGGTGGTGGCTTTTTTGGAATGGGATTTTCAGATTGTGGCAGCGGTTGGGGCGGCGGCGGAGGAGGTGGAGGCTGTGGAGGAGGAGGTTGACCCTTCATTCGCATTAGTTTCATTCCCGGTAAGTTAGGGTGATTCTGGAATTGCCCCAAATCGAAACTCGCTGCCATTTTCTTTGTGCAGACAATCACCAAAACCAGTTGCATGATTTGTGCTTGACGGGTTTTTGATAAACGTCATTTCCCTTCTGCTGAAGCCGAGCGAGTCAGTTGATTAGCGGTGCTGGCAGTGCCACCCAGTGTGCCGTGAGGTCAGCTTTGGCAGCTTTTTGAAATCATGGTTATGACGAAACGGTTGCACCAACCAAACCCATAACAAGCAACCCAATTTCTGGCTTAGGCGCAGGCTCCGCGACACCGCAATGCGGACAAGTTTGTGCCTCGGTCGAGACTGTCTTACCGCAAACCTTACATGGCTTCATTCCGTCCGGCATAACAACCCAATGAGTAACCACTGCAAGCTCACCGTCAAGCGGTCAGCTCAAAGGGTCGATTTAACTGTTGCCGCCGAATAACAACCCTGCGGCGTTTAAGTGGTGGAATGGGTTGTTTTATTTGCCAGCTGCCTTCTTTTTAAACGGCACTCTAGTCATTTTTTTGTCTTTTAAAGAACCGATCTCTTTACCGTCTTGCACAAGATTTATATGGGAGACAATCATTGTCTTCCCATTAGACTTACGTCTTTTTGTCTCATATTTGGTATTGGTTTTGTTGATAGTATTCTCCTCAATCTTAAAATGAAGCACCTTATCTTTAAGCTCCCCAACTCCTTTTCCGGTCCAATAGACCTTCCCGTCGTAGCCAAAAGAATGCCAATTAAGTTTTTTGCTAAGAGGATCAAGGGTAATTATCCCAGTCCCAAAATTGAATGGCTTTCCGTCATCTTTAAATTTGTTGTCCCAAGTAAGCTGAATAGCCGTTTTATTTAGAATCCATCTCAAGCGGTTGGTACCAGCAACCATTCTCCCTTTCTCCAATCCTTCAAATCCCCCTTCTGCTTCAGATTCGCCTGCCCAATTTCCAATGAAAGGCTGCAGTCCTTTCAATGCCTCTTGAGCGGGATGGGGATTCGGTGCTTGGGCGGTGGCGTTCTGAACGGCAATAAAACCGAACAAAGCCAGAACAGCAGTAGATATGTTTAATTTCGTTTTCATTTTACCTAAAGGAACTGGCGGACAGTTATCTTGTTTGCTTTAGACGGTCAAGCTTGAGCACCTCACAAAAACCACGGCAGCGATTGTTGTGAGTAGGAGGTGTTTCATTTTCGTTCAGCTTTCAATCCTTCACCCGTCTTGACGGAGTAGCAGCCAAGAGCTGCGAGGACAAAGTCTTTGGCCGTGATGAGTAAAACGTTGAGGCGCTCCACTGTGCTGGCTGTTGAAGCCAGAGGCGTAAAATGCCAACATTGAAAACAACATTCTGATCATTTCTGTTGAGGGGTCAGTTCCACTGGGGTCTGTGTGAATCAGTGCCAAGGGCACAAGGCCAGCGACTCGTCAGTCGTCCTTAATCTTTGATTCGTTTTACTCTCATGAACTGCGCATCCTGAGTCAGTGGAAAGTTCAGGGGTAGATTAATCGGGAGCTGAAAATTCTGTGTTCGCCAATGGATCAGGTCGTTTGAAAACTCAAGCTCAACCATCTCAAGGATATTACTGGGTTTACCCACGGCCTGAATGGTGATCTGTCCTTGATCCGATAAAACCCGCGAGACGTGCAAGTTCAAGCTGGGGTCAGCTCTAGACGCCTGCGCCGCGGCAACTTCTCTACCGGTTCTCTGCGCATTTTGTCCAAACATTGGCCAAGCTGAATCGGCTGGGCCTGCAGAACCGTGAACGGCATAAAACACCCCGTCCCACGAGCCGAAATAAACTATGCCGTTGGCCCCAATTGCAGGCGAGGAAGTCAACCAGCCTTCCGTTTCAAACTCCCATTTTCTTACCCCGGTCCTGGCATTCACAGCATGGAGTTTGTTGTCGTTTGACCCGAAATAAATTGTTTCATTCGATGCAATCGCTGGGGAGGAAAAGGTGCCCATTAACTGCCATTTCTTTCTCCCCGTCTTGCCGTTCAGTGCATAAGCAAAATTATTTGTCACAACATAAACCGTACCATCTACTCCTATCGCTGGAGGGAATGAGTTAGCCGCATGTTGCGAACCGAACTCCCATTTCTTTTTTCCGGTCTTGCTGTCCACGGCGTAGAACAAGTAGTTGCCGTCTTGGTTGTAATCCATTGATCCGAAATAGACTGTGCCATCATATCCTATCGCAGGGCTGGAATACGCCGTGGGTAGCGTGGGGCTCAAAGTGGAAGAGGGAAATTCCCACCTTTTCTTCCCGGTTATGCCATTCACAGCATAGAATTTATTTTTTTGATCAGGTTTATTTGCTCCAATATAAACCGTGCCGTCAATCCCAACCGCCAGTGTGCTTCTTGCATGATGCCCAGGGGTGAATTTCCATTTATTTTCTCCAGTTTTGCCGTCCAAAGCGTACACGGTGAAGCCAGTGCCTATGTAAACCGTACCATCGCCTCCAATTGCCGGGGTCATTGACCGGTTTAGGCTCCCTTTATTCCATTTAAACTCCCATTTTATTGCACCGGTTTTTCCATCCAAAGCATAAAATATACTCTTATTAGAGGGGCCAACATAGACTGTGCCGTCACTCCCTATTGCCGGTGTCAACCCTTCCCCTTCCCCCAGGTCAAACGCCCATTTCTTTTTTCCGGTTTTTCCGTCCAAAGCAAATATCGAGCTACCTGATTTGGGCAACGGCGATCGGTTCCAGTTGGAGATTCTCTTGTGAGTAGCGGTTGAAATCCAACCGCCAAATGAACCGATGTAAACTGTGCCATCGGTTCCAATCGCCGGAGAACTGGCTACAGGATGGTGAAGTTTCCATAGCAATGTGCCGGGCTTTTGCCCGTGAACACCCGCCGCGATCCCATGAACGAGCAGAAGCGTTCTTAAGAGGTGGGGATTCTGGAGAAGCGGGCGGTTCATCAGCCTTGTAGGCCCGCCAGTCTATTCAGAACTGGATACTTAAGCAAAGAAGACAGTTTTTGCTCAAAAACTCCCCCCGCCCGAAGTTAGCTGAGGTGGGATTTTGGTGTCTTAAGATTTTTTTAAATAAAGCAACCAATTTGTCGTAATCGGTTTTCTTTGACTACGGTGGTTTTCTTGCTATTCATCCGAGGCAGTGATGTTCTTGCTCGCGAGTTAATGACTCGTCGTCTTGATCATCTCGCGACAAACCCTCTAGCGATCCGAGCTGTTTTTGAGGAATTATTAAGGAAGCTCTCTCAACTTTTAACCTATGAATAACCAACCGATTTACGATAGGATCGTCAAAGCGTGGAAGCGCCAAATTGCCTTGGGTGCCATAGCGCCGGCAACCGTCCTGGGCTTGTTGCTCGTGCAAACACAAGCACAGGCCCAGGCCCCAAAAGAGCCCCAGGGTTTTATCATGGTGAAGGAATACCATGGAATTGGGGGTGTCGACATAAACCTTCTCTTAGACAATGCCAAGTATCCAAACGCCCCGGATTGGGAGGGAGTTGCTCCCTATTTCGAGTGGCCGCAGTCCGGGGACATTGAGATACCTCCTCCTGGTAATGTCATGGACAACTACGGCTGGGTGATGGAGGGATACGTCTTCCCTCCGGAAACCGGCGACTACATATTTTCCACGGCCACGGACGACCACCACCAATTGTGGCTATCGACGGACGATGACCCGGCCAACGCGATTCAGATCACTCAAGAAACCGGCTGGCAGCCGGTGCGTAACTATCAACCCATATCTGATGAAGCCACTTCTGACCCTGTTTTTCTTGAAGAGGGACAAGCCTACTATATTAAATTGATCACCAAGGAAGGCGGCGGAGGGGACAACGCGGCTGTTGCCTGGAGTTTACCGTCAGATGACGGCTTCGAGGTTGGGGTGGGTGCGGAGCCGATTTCAGGGGAATATCTTGCCTCCATGTTTTTAATTCCGGCCTCTGTCGCGATCAGCCCTACCGGTTTCCAGATTACGATAATGGGATCCGTGGATAGCGTAACCGCCAAATTGAACGGTGAGGTGGTTGATGTCAGCCTTGAGACGGGTGACGAGGAAAGTACTGCGACTTACTCTCCAGGTGGCGTTTTCGCAGCTGGATCAGAGGTTACTGTGGAGGCCACTATCAAGTGGGAAGGCGAGTCCGTGGTCGTCTCAGGGAATGCGGTTATGCCGAGTTTTGGGCTGTTCGCTGCGTCGTATCGAATCGACGAGGAAGACGTGGATAAAGAAACTCCCGGCTGGCTTATTAATACCACTCAGATTTCTACAGGACAGGGAGTAGGCAGTCTGCACGGGAACAGCTGGGCCAATGCTGAGAAGCAGATTCGGGGAGAATACATCGACCCAAACACCGAGGAGCCTTACATGAACGAGGCGGATTACGATTCGTTTGAGGGTTGGTCCTATTACTACATGCTCTCCGATGTGGTAAACTTTGATCAGGACGCCAACGGAGTTGGGAATTTTGTCGATGACTGGGAAATCCCGGGTATTCCGGGGTGGGGTGATTCCACTGACGGCATTGCTTCCGAGTTCATGACCATTCTATACCTTGAAAAGGGCGACTACCTTTTCGGGGTTAACTCCGACGACGGGTTTGATGCTTCGACCGGCCCGAACTTTGGCGATTTGCTGTCCCCATCCCTTGGTCGATTTGATGGCGGTCGCGGAGCAGCGGATACCACCTTCAGGGTGGTGGTTGAGGCAGACGGCTACTATCCGCTGCGCGTTTCCTGGTGGGAAGGCGGTGGCGGTGCGAACTGCGAGGTGTTTAGCATAGTCGATGGAGAGAAAATCCTGATCGGCGATCCTGACAACGAGAATGCCATTCAGTGTTATGCGGTGGGTGGCGTGGCAATCGAGGAATCGACCACGGATCGCCCTAGCACTGGCCGAGCCTACGTGAGCAGCATCAGTCCGTCCGAGAGTGACAAATTGGTTAAGCGTCCCGTCGTTGAGGTGAAGATTGTCAACGGCACAGTCACTTCAGTCGATAAGGCCTCCGTCAAGTTGACTGTGGACGGTGAGGCTGTGGATGCCAAGGTGTCCGAATCCGACGGGGTGGTTAAGGCGACTCATGAGCTGGGGGGAATTGCTGGAGGGGCCCATACCGCGAGTGTGGCCTACACCGAGTCCAATGGCATCGAGCGTTTCACCGAGTGGTCATTCAATCTTCCAAAAGTTTACACCCCTGCGGGGGGGCCTCCGGCCGAGCCGATGGGTCTGCTCAGTGTTCGCGAGTATCACGAGGTGGGTGGGACCGACCTGGGCACGCTCTTTAATGCTGCCAAGTTCCCGGATTCACCGGATGTGAGCACGTTCGTGGCCTACTTTGAGTGGCCAGCCAGTGGAGACATTGAGGTGCCGCCGGCGGCCAACATTCGTGACAACTACGGTACGCACATGATGGGTTATGTTTACCCGCCGGAGACTGGTGAGTATATCTTTGCACTGGCGTGCGACGACAACGGGCAGGTGTGGTTGTCGACAGACGAGAGTCCGGCCAACGCGCAGTTGATCGCCAGCCAGGGTGGTTGGCAGCCGATACGGGACTACCGAGTGGAGACGACCTCGTCGGAGATCTTCCTGGAAGCGGGCCAGGTGTACTTTATAGAGGCCTTTGT
>JAAZXX010000250.1 GCA_014239995.1 Verrucomicrobiia bacterium | reverse complement strand
CATTATCCCTGCGATCGAACCATGCCCCATCATCCGGTAACGTCCTGAATTGTAGATAATGATGAGATCGGCGCCTCCCTTTTCGATGAATTTGGCGCTGATCACAGTCCCAGCTCCAGCAGCGATGATCGCCTGCCCACTGGCGAGTGTATCGCGCAAACGCTCGATGACTTCTTCCCGCGTGTAGGGATTTCCGATCCCTGTCCATGGATTTGGCATGATTCCATTATGGGTGTGACAAGCCGTTTCTGGCAATATCGCAGATCCACAACTAAAATCATGATGCGCAGGTTTGGTGCGCGAACGGTTGCCCTGGTCAAGACTGGCATTGTTACAGAACAACTATCCAGTATTGATGAAGTTTTGTGATCGAGTTACTCAAACTGAGCCAGAGTTTGCGTTAGCCTGGACGGGTTCCTACTCCCTGATACTGATATCAGCGGACCAGAAACTGAGATTGAGATTCGATTGGCTCCAGTGATTACTGTCAAAGGAATCCCCGGCCGTGTGAAAACCATTGACTTTGCGGACACTGCTAATGGACCTTGGAAGTTGTGGAAAGTGGTGGTGGTTGCTACCGGTGGAACTTCGGAAGTTGATCTCGATGCAGGAGCAGGAAACAGGTTCTACCGTATTAGGTGAAGTTGTAGCGGAAGCATTTAATTGCTGGACCAATTCCAAGGGCTTTTAGCAAGAAGACAAAAAGCGATTTAAGTCAAACGAATCTTCATTCATTACACCTGCACAATATGCCTCACCAAGTGTCATTGGGAAATCGTCCTCGTCATACCCGTAATGTTCAGCTGCCATGTTTGGTGTGATTCCTTTACCTCTAAGTTCTGCAGCCTTACTGGGGATAGGACAACGGTTTTTAATTCTTTAACGATTTTTGTTCAGTTTCTTTTTCAAGATGAAGCCGAACGCTTTTTGGGGAGTTCCGCCGACAACTTTTTTTGTTATGACATGGTCGAAGTCTCCATTTTCCATTAACTCCCAATACACTTCCTCGTAAAGATTACCGGAAGGGGTGGAGCCTGACATCTCAAATTCATATTTCCCCTTCTTGTGCTTAACCAATTTCATGTCCATTTTTGACTCATCCGCCCCATGTAGATGCCAAACGACCTTTCCATTCTTATCGAGAACACCCACACCATATATTTGGATAACCTTCTTTTCACTCTTATCAGAAAGAGTATCTGCTTGCGCTGTGGCAGGAGCGACAATGAGAGCGATTGAGAAAAGGTTGATTAAGGCTATAATGTGTTTCATTTCCCTACAGCTTTCAATTTTTCACCCGTCTTGCCGCCGTGTTCGCGGAGGAGGTCGGCAAATTCGGTTTGATTGCTTTTGATGGCCGCATCTAGCGGTGTAACTAACAGGGCGTCGTTACTAGACTTAGCATTCACATCAGCACCTTTGGCGATCAGTAGTTCGGCGATTTCTTTGTGACCATCAGCAGCCGCATAAAACAAAGGAGTGGTTCCTACATCAGTCCTCGCATTCACATCCGTCCCAGCAGCCAAGTGTTGTTTGATGGCTTCTATATTACCAAACAAGGCAGCATCGTGAATTGAGATGTCTGGTGCTTTGGCTGTCGGTTGTTCTGGCTTTGCGGCGTCGACAACTGTTTCGGCGTGTTGTGATTCTACTGGAGAAGGTGGCTGTGCTGACACTCTAGCGACGGGGTCAACAGGTTTCACTTCCGGTGCAGGAGTCGACTGCTGGAACTCACCACACCCCACCAGCACCACAGCTGCGATTGTTGTAAGTATTATGTGTTTCATGTTGGATTTGGAGGGAATGAAGATAATCATGATGAAAACAACCTCCTAAATCAGACCGATAGGTGGACCTGGTAGTCCCTCACTTAAAATAATCATACCCTTCCAGGCGGGCTATACTGACTGTAAGTCATTCACAAACGCCATCAAACGCATCTGAACATATTCAAACGAGTTGTAACTTTACGTTGTAAATCGAAGTTGAGAAGGCAGTGTAATATGATTAAATTGTTACACTGGAATGTTTTAGGAAAGTGGCGGAGAGAGCGGGATTTGAACCCGCGGTACGAGTTATCCCCGTACGTCGGTTTAGCAAACCGGTGCTTTCGACCACTCAGCCATCTCTCCGCTCGCAGTCGAGTCCCTAGAAGACCCGCTTTTGTAGCCTGAAGCAAGTAAAAATTCCCTGTCTGGGTTCACATGCAGGGCCGCACCTTGAAATTGACTTTTTGAAGAGCCTTGATGGCCACTCTGATGATGGAGGATTCTATGGTGCGATTGAATTTGAAAAGCCAACCAATAAGTTGAACCACGACTGCTCAACCTTTTGCCAATGAAAAACTCTTTGTATGATATAAGCCATTCCAAGGAAATGAAAAGCTGACATGGTGCATCGGCTGCATTTCATCAGAAATCCGATTCCACCCCTTCTCATCCACCCCACCTTTCGAGCACTTCGATTTCGTTCTGTGAGCATTCCTCCAGGCTCATTGAGAGTGTCGTGCATCACCGATGCAGACATCCTGGAGCACATATTTCACAAATCATCTCACCAGGGACCTCCATGAACAACCGCTTTTTCCCGAAATTGGTTTGACTCCATTATGAACTTTTTTACTTGTTTTTTAAGAAAAGCGGATCAAGTCTACCGATCTTAACTGTCTCTATTATAGAAAGAAATAAAGGTCTGTCATGTATGGAATGGTAAACGAAGCCGTGCGTGGATTGGTGAAAAAGCATCATGGCGATGAAGTTTGGCACAGCATCCACACTACCTCAAAGACTCCCGAATCCTTTGTCAAAATGGAGTCATACGACGATGACATGACATACCGTCTTGTGACGACCTGTTCGAAGGTCTTGAAACAGGATCCCGAAACCATTCTCAGGACCTTCGGTGCATACTGGATCAGTGATGTGGCTACGGTGCATTATGGTGACTTGATGAACAGTACAGGGTCAAACTTCGCGACATTCCTGAAGAACCTCGATCACATGCATCAGGGCATGAAGGTGGTGTTCCCTGATTATCACCACCCCTCATTTCGTGTCATTGATATTGCACTCAACAAGATTCAGGTCGACTATTATTCCAAACGTGAGGGTCTCTTACCTTTCGTAGAGGGGCTTTTTGAAGGTCTGGCCAAGCACTTTTCCACCACCATTAACATTGAACATATTCCGGACGCCACTCATCAACTCCCCTGCAAACGCATGATGCTCACAATCAAGGACGGCAGCACGGAGTGAACAAGCACCATGCTCCTGCAGCCTACGCTATCCTTGATTGAACACCTGAGTCCCTTCCATATCCTGTGGGACGTTGATGGAAAACTGGTTAGCATTTCGACCGGGGCGGCAAATTTTTATCAACTCCGAAAGGAGCAAACGTCTGGGACCGTTTTTCATTTAACCACCCCTTTCGAAACGCCTCTCAACCACTCCTTGTTCGATGAATTGACCCATGTCAATCTGCACATCATAAACCCTGGCAATCCTTCTCAGGTTCTGCGAGGTGAACTTATCAAACTGGACCACGACGAGGGTTGGATGTTCTCGGGACTTCCCGCTGCAAAAAGTGTGGCAGATATTCATAACTTTGGTCTTCAAATCGGGGAAATGCCTCGTAATAGCGGCCTTGCCGAAATCATCCTTGCAACTGAAGCCATCAAGACTTCCCTTCTTGAGAGCCAGCGTATCAATGAAGTCCTTACCCAGGAAATCAGTAGGCATCAGGAGTCTAAAGGAAAGCTCGAGAAAACCTTGAACGAGCTCAAAGCCACCCAGGAGGTCATACTCAGGCAGGAGAGACTCAAGGTGCTGGGGGAAACAGTCAGCGGCATTGCACATGACTTCAGCAACATTCTCACCCCCATCATGGTTTACAGCGATATCCTGCAGGATGCCTCAATGGGGCAAGAGGAACGCAAAAAACTACTCGTTCTCCTTTCCACCGCAACCTCGGACGGTGCTGCACTGATTAGTCGACTGAGAAGCTCTTACAACCCGGACCATCACTCCCGCCGTAACGGAAAGCATTCCCTCTATCAAGTAATCCAGGACGCCATTGCACTTGCCCAACCGCGTATTTCCGCGGCAACCGCCCCGGCTCACCACGTCGAAATCATCGAAAAAATGGATGAGGGCCTCCAATTCCTCGGGGCTGAGGATGAAATTCGCCAAGCGATTCTAAATCTCCTTCTCAACGCAGGGGACGCCTTGGAGACCAGCGGAACCATCGAAATAAGTACCGGATCTGAAGGTGATCACCTTTGGATAAAAGTAACTGATTCAGGAAAAGGGATGTCCCCTGTTGTCTTGAAGCACTGTCAGGAGGCCTTTTACTCGACCAAGGGAAAACAAGGGACCGGTCTCGGGCTTTCCATGGTATCTGATACAGCCTCACGACACGGAGGACGTCTCAAGATCAACTCGACCGAGAATAAAGGAACGACGGTAAGCCTTTACCTGGCATGCGATCCAGACATTCGATTCGAGACGCCCCAGAAAACGCGCAAGGATTCTGGAACGGACAGGGAACCCCTCCAAACACAATATGGGGACCCCATTCCCAAGAAGATGCACCTCCGGGTCCTTCTAGTCGACGACGACCCGGTCATCCGCCACGCACTTGAATTGGTGTTTGAAAAAAACGGTCACAATCCCATGCTGGCTGCAGATGGGGCTGAGGGGTTACTGTTGGTGAATCAGCACCCGTTCGACCTCATCGTTACTGACTTGGACATGCCAAAAATGCGCGGCGACGACCTCGCCGTTGCCACACGCGCGAAGCAACCGAATGCGGCCATCATGCTCCTTTCTGGAAACCCTGAGAAAGTCCAAGAAAACGCCCACCGTCATCTGGACTGTGTCCTGGAAAAACCCATTGAACCAGCATTCGTTCTGTATTGCGGGCAATCCATCGTGCATGAGAGACGCTCTGCTGAAACATCGCCACCCATACTCGATGATTCTCCTTCAAGCACCATTCACAACAATCGAAGCAAATGAGTATGATTGGATCCCTTGTAATCACTTGTAAATGGGACCATTGTGCCGCTTCAACGCGACCCGTTAAGTTCCGTGTAAGGCACGCTACATGTTCAAGTTACAAATCAGTGGTATATTTTCAATGACCCTCACCAGGTTCATAGACCACGTTTTACAGGTTGTTCATGGATGATGCGTGCTAAGTTGATCTTCAGTTGACACCCAGTCATGCGATCCTTAATGTAAGGTTCTTTAAAAGAACACTCAATCTCAGCACATTGATAAGATGATTAAGAATCGCATGAAACATAGTACGCGTAAGGGTGGTTTTACATTGATCGAATTGCTCGTGGTGATTGCCATTATTGCCATACTGGCGGGTATGTTGTTACCAGCTCTGAGCAAGGCAAAAACCAAAGCCCAGGGCATCAGCTGCATGAACAACCTCCGTCAATTGATGCTGGCGTGGCGCTATTATACAGATGACAACAACGGATGGATGGTTTCCTCGCTGGGCAAGGTCAACGGTCGACCATCGTGGATTGAGGGTAGCTTGGATTACAGCTCCAAACGCACTAACTGGGATCCCACCGAGCATATCGAGACAAGCCCCCTCTGGAGCTACACGGGAGGAAGTCGAGAAATCTTCAAATGCCCCTCTGACAAAGCCACCGTTAAGGTTGGAGGGGAAGTCAAACAGCGTGTACGCAGTAATTCCATGAGCCAGTCTTTCGACAATGGCTCGTGGCTGCCTGGTGGAACCTATCGTACTTTCGCCAAGGAATCCGATATGATCGACCCGGGTCCCTCCATGACCTGGATCCTGATCGATGAGCATCCAGGCAGCATCAACGATGCCGCCTTCGCAGTTCAGATGCAACACCCGCACACGATGTCGAAAGCCCGTATCATCGATTTCCCGGCAAGCTACCATAACGGTGCCTGTGGTTTTTCGTTTGCGGATGGGCATTCTGAAATCAAGAAGTG
>JAAZXX010000024.1 GCA_014239995.1 Verrucomicrobiia bacterium | reverse complement strand
ACTTAAGTTCCCGAAACTTCATATCGAGCGCATTGTAGGTCATCAGTCGACCGATCATTTTCTCACCCACATCAAGTGCAAGTTTCACAATCTCAGTGGCCTGAAGGCATCCAATCACGCCAGGAAGAACACCGAGCACACCTCCCTCGGCACAGCTGGGAACCATGCCTGGCGGTGGAGGCTCAGGGTAAAGGCAGCGGTAGCAGGGTCCACCAAGATGAGGGGCAAAAACACTCAATTGCCCCTCAAAACGGAAGATGCTTCCATAAACGTTTG
Organism: Verrucomicrobiia bacterium; assembly: GCA_014239995.1. Taxonomy (GTDB): domain Bacteria; phylum Verrucomicrobiota; class Verrucomicrobiia; order Limisphaerales; family AAA164-E04; genus AAA164-E04. The sequence continues at coordinate 14,944 of JAAZXX010000024.1, read as the reverse complement.
GTTTCTTAAGCAGCACGCAGGCATCGTTCGTGAGGTAGCGGGTGGGAAAGTTATCCGTACCATCAACAACAATGTCGTAAGCATCGATGATATCCAGAGCGTTCTCGCTTGAAAGTCGGGTGTGGTGAATCTCAATTTCCGAATTTGGGTTGATTTCCAGCAAGGTTTCCCTTGCTGATTCCGCCTTCGAGCGATCCACATCCTTGGTCCCGTGAATGATTTGTCGTTGGAGATTCGAAAAATCCACATGGTCAAAGTCCACTATCCCAAGTCTACCTATACCCGCTGCCGCCAGGTACATGGCAATGGGAGACCCCAGCCCCCCGGCACCGATGCACAACACGGAGGAGCTCTTCAGGCGCTTTTGTCCACCCATACCCACCTCTGGAAGGATCAGATGGCGTGAGTATCGTCGAATTTCATCATTGGTCAGTTGCATGGTCCCTAAAAATAGACCAAGAAGTTACCGCATGCAGCGAACTAATCAAGAAACCACGACGAAAAAAGCAGTGTAGAGGAAACAAAGAGGCTCAAGGGACGGATGAGCGCAAGGGAAATCTGAGACACAAGAGGATATTTTGCTCACTTCCATGGCGTGGTGTTGTCAAGTCGCCACGGCAGGACAATGACAGAGTCTCTTGACTTGAACTGAGGCCTTACCTAGCCTTGAATACAACATGAAGAAAACATGGATTATCGTGTGTCTCACCGGTTTCTTTGTCATGGGCCTTCCATACCGATGCCCAGCCCCCTTGATTTTCACTCCGGGCGAAGGCTGGTCTTATGAAACCCCAGGAAGCGCTGGCAAGTGGATGCGGGATCGTGCTGAGGATCAACTTGAAGCGGCACAAGCCTTTCACGACGCGCAGGACTTCAAGATCGCTTTGAAGGCTGCCAAGCGGGTCATACGTGAATGGCCATTTTCTGATTTCGCCCCAGATGCACAGTATTTGGCGGGAATGAGCTATCAGGGCATGGACCGTGATGAAAAGGCCTTTACGGAATATCAAGCCCTTCTGGACAATTATCCAACCTCCAAGCATTACGACGAGGCACTCCGCAAGCAGTTTGGGATTGCCAACAAGTATTTGGCTGGAAAACGTTTCCGTATTTGGGGCCTGCTCCCATTATATCGATCCATGAACAAGACCACTGTCATGTATGAGGATTTGATACAAAACGGCCCTTTCAGCGATGTCGCTCCCAAGGCACAGATGAAAATAGGCCTCGCCAGGGAACAGCAAAAAAAGTACGCATCGGCTGTCAAAGCCTATGAAAAAGCGGCCGACAAATACAATAAGCAGCCCGAGGTGGTTTCCGATGCGCTTTACAGTGCCGGCATGGCCTTGCTGAAAGAAACTAAGACAGCGGAATACGACCAGGGAGCGGCAAGCAAGGCAATCGAGGTCTTTACCGACTTCATGGCCCTCTTTCCGAATGACCCCCGCATCGAGGCCACCCGAGCTCATATCGACGAAATCCGCGTTGAGCAGGCAAGAGGAAGCCTCATCATCGCACGTTTTTACGAGCACAAGGGAGCCATTGATGGCGCGCTGACCTACTATAACGACGTGGTGGACATCCTTAATCGACTTTTGAACAATCCTGAACACCCCTTCGCTGTCGAGGCACGCGAGCGTATCACCGCACTCACTGAGCAGGCTGCTCCTGTTGAAAACGATACAGCAAGCTCCGCAAGCAGGCAGACAAGCCGTTCATGAGGCCAGACATATCACAAGGCATGCAGATGCTTGCAGTCCTTGCACTGGTCCTTGCACTGACGGCATGCGCCGGATATCGATTAGGATCAACCGGTCCATATGTCCCGGGGACACACAGTGCCGAGATACGCTCCTTTGACAACCAAACGCCGGAACCTGCCTTGTCGGAAGCCCTGTCACAGGCCCTCAGGAAACAGATTCACGACGACGGGAATTTCACACTCGAGACAAGGCAACAGGGAGATATCATTATCGATGGCGTCATTACCGAGTATCAGCGTAACGGCTTGACGTTTCAACCCCAGGACATCCTCACCGCACGGGATTTCGAAGTTACCATCAAGGCCAAAATAACCGCAATACATCGAACCAACGGCAAGGTTTTTGTGGAGGGCAATGTATCGGGTCGAACCCTTGTGCGTGGAGCATCCAATCTGGTGGAAGCCGAGCGGAGAGCCCTTCCCTTGCTGATGCGGGACCTGGCATTCAAAATCTCCGACCTGCTGCTCAGCGAAGATTGGTAAACAAGCGTTTCGGGCAACAGCACCCCCCAACCCCGGGTGCGTGAGTCAGTTTCCCACCCAAGGCTTGCGCAGGGCGATTACGCCTTCATCACTGACGATCACCTCAAGTGGCGTCAATCCGAGCCAAGATCCCCCCTCAGAGAGAAGCTCCGGGAAGCTTGCTCAGATGCACAAGGGGGCAGACGTATCGAGACAACGAAGTTTACCTGAGCGATCTTGAGAAACCGCGCTGTCCTCTACGGCCGGGTGAAGCCGGCAAAGGACAAGGCGCATTCAACGTCTGGAAACCTGCCGCCTGGAATCTCCAAGAAACCACTGCAGGTCCTTTTGAATGAATTACTGGACTTCAAACTCCGAGTGACCATCGACATAGGTGATGACACTTCCCGGTCTGGAACCCGAACCGGAACCGTGCCTTGCATGGGCTTTTTTGGGAGGATTCACAGTGGATCCAATTGGATGGGGTCCGCCAGCATTGTAAACACGCTCATGATCCCAATCCGGAGCAATGAAGTAAGTGGAGCAACCGAAAAAGAAAATAGATGTTGGCTCGGGTACTGTCTGGAATTTGGGCATCTTGATACCTGCGGGACCGGCAAGACGTTCATTGATGCCGTATGATAACATATGTTCTTCCTTGGGACCATCATCCATCTTGATCGTGAATTGGCGCAATTTGGTATTGTTTTGTGGGCCTTCCTTTTCGGCTGGGTCGGCAAAAACCTTTAAATCCTGAAAATAACCACTGCGAATCATGCTCTTGATCCACATGGTATGATCACCCGTGGCTTTGGGAAAATTCCCATCAAAATCATCACCATACATCATGGTGGCCAGAGCAATCTGCTTCTGGTTGTTCATGCACAGGATCTTCCTTGCCTGTACTTTGGCTCCGGCAAGAGCAGGCAGAAGCATGGATGCAAGGATCGCGATAATTGCAACGACAACCAGGAGTTCGATGAGTGTAAATGCCTTGTTTGCTTTTTTCATTACTTACAATTTCAAGAGCTTGCCGTCATTTGGCATATTAGTGGATAAAGTAGCAACCATTCGGCATCCGTGCTGAAAAAGCGAGTTTTAAATTCAGGAAAAGCACTCATGCCGAGGGCCTCATCGCCAATGGACGCCAATCTTTCAGGGCCCTAAGGATTGCGAGACTCCCACCATCCCCCCGGGGGGACCCATCGTGATTCGAGCACATCGGCATGTTGCCGCTCCAGGGCTGGCAGAGTTTGATTACGGACACGCACACGATTCTTGCGCTCCTCCTTCTCACTGAAGTTCGGATTATGATAGGGAAACCGGGCATCAGTCGCCTGAAGCCATGCAACAAGCCTTTTGAACATGGCATTCACCCTGTCTGGATGCGAATGGCCCAGATCGACCTCCTCACCGGGATCTTCAACCAAATCATATAATTCCTGTCGACCGTCCTCGTGGTAGTAAATCAGTTTCCAATCCCCTTCACGTATCATCGAAGAAGGTTCGCCCCCCTGGTTCCCGTAGTGCGGGTAGTGCCAGAAAAGGGGGCGCTTCTTGATGGAGTTCCCCTTCAAAACGGGCACCAGGCTCATTCCATCCACATGTTGCTTCGGTCTTGAGGGCAATCCAGCCATCTCTAGAAGGGTGGGATAAAAATCAGTACCTATCGCCGGTATGTGGCTCTCGGATCTTGGCGCAACGATCCCCGGCCACTTGATAAAGAAGGGTTCCCGAATCCCCCCTTCCCATTGCCGACCTTTCCCGCCACGCAGGGGTAAATTGGATGTTGCTTTACCATCCCCTGCAGAGACTCCACCGTTATCGGAGGTGAAAATCACGATGGTTTCCTCACTCAATTCCAGACGCTCCAAGGTGTTCAAAACCATACCAACAGCCTGATCCATGGCCTCCACCATCCCTGCATAGACTGGATGATCCTGCACCTGCCTCACAGGGCTGGTTCTATCCACGATGAAACGATGGTCTGGCTGTTGATGACCTGCAGCCTTGTCACGGTATTTGCTCCATAAATCCTGTGTCGTTTGCAAGGGGGCATGGACCATGTAAAAGGAAAGGAACGCAAAAAAAGGACGATCCTTGTGGGCCTCGATGAAGGCGGAGGTCTCCTGGCCAAGGCGCAGCGGCAAATATTCACCGGCAGGACCAGAGGACATCTTCGGATTAGTGTAGGGCGAAAAGAAACCACCCGGAGGCGAACCACGATGATGCCCCCCAACATTGATGTCAAAGCCATGATCCTCAGGAAAACTACCCTCTCCACCCAGATGCCATTTTCCGGCGAAAAAAGTCCTGTATCCTCCATCCTTAAATGCCTCAGCGAGGGTGATTTCTCCCTGAGAAAGTTGATGATTGTAATGGGCAGGCAGCATACGGGTATTACGTTTCCAGGCTGTTCCTTCGGCAGCACCGATCCAATCCGTAATATCCAGGCGTGCAGGGTATTTACCGGTCATGATGCTCGCACGCGAAGGGCTGCAGACCTGACAAGTGGCATAGCCTTGATGAAAGCGCATTCCCTCTCGGCCAATACGATCGATATTGGGGGTTTCATAGAAACGGCTCCCTTGAATGGAAAGATCTCTCCAACCAAGGTCATCCGCCAGGATAAATAAAACATTGGGGCGTTCCGCAATGATCACCATTTGGAACGCCAGCAGAAGCAAACCGAAACCAAGCATGACAAGGGATCTGGGTGTGTTCATGACCACATCCTAGAGGCAAAACCTGGATTGAGGCAAGGTGCAACAAATGGACAAGGTGTGGAGAAAAAAGCTGATGGTGGCTTTTGGCAAGCATTTCAGGACAACGGATCGGCTTGCTTGAGTGGATAACAATCACACACACACAGGGTCCTGTGGGGATGGCAGCAGGGACTGCCGCTGCACTGCTGTTTCAGGCAAGTTGAGGATTTCAGCGATTTCAACGACACCTAAACCCAACAAGCAACGAAGCCTGAGGACATCCGCTCGCCATGGTTCAGACCGGCATGCCGATTCCACCGCATCCACTTTCCGGCGCAATTCAAGCAAGGGACAGGCAAACACCAAGCCAAAGGCATCATCCCTCTCTCCCGCATGACACCAAATTTCAATAAGGATGCGCACTGCTTCCCGGTAATAGCGTTTGCGCATGAACCAGAGCTCAGGGAAACCCACAGTACTTGCAAGGAATACGCGGTGCACAACCGATGCAGCAAGCAGTGGGCGCTTGACTGAGGCAGTGATCTGCGCCGTTTGGATATCGTTCAAGAGTGCGCGGTGCAGCCATTCTTGAAATGTTGTGTTGTGTTGAGCCCAAGGAGACTGCATGACGGTATTTTCAAGCAGGTAAAACTTGAATGACTCCATGCTGCCGAAAACGCTCGGGATTGAAAAGCGTCAACTTGGGAAGGTTAACCCTGCTAGCATGTGCTTTTGGCTACCGCTGAAAGGTAGTCACGGTTCAGGCGCGAAATAAAATCCAAACCAATTTCCTTGGGACAAACCGCTTCACAGGCACCGGTCACGGTGCAATTGCCAAAACCTTCTTCATCCATGGCGCGCACCATGGACAGAACACGGGCGTCTTTCTCAACCGCGCCCTGTGGGAGCATCCCGAGATGAGAAACCTTGGCCGCAACAAAAAGCATGGCTGAAGCGTTTTTACAGGCCGCCACACAGGCTCCACAACCAATGCATTGTGCTGCATCCATGGCCATGTCAGCGGTGGGTTTACCCACCGGCAGGGTGTTGGCATCAGGAGTCCCACCCGTGCTGGCAGAAATATAGCCTCCGGACTGAATCACCCGGTCAAAGGCTCCTCGATCGACGATAAGATCGCGTACCACGGGGAAGGGACGCGCTCGCCACGGTTCAATGGTAATGGTTTGTCCATCGCTAAAATGACGCATGTGAAGTTGGCAGGCCGTAGTGGCACGCTGACCACCATGAGCTCGCCCATTGATGACCAGAGAACAGGTCCCACAGATACCTTCCCGGCAATCGGAATCGAAAGCAATGGGTTCTTCACCCTTGGTGATCAATCCCTCGTTGACCACGTCCAACATTTCAAGGAAGGACATATCCTCGCTGATATCATGCGCTGGATAAGTCACAAAATGCCCCTCATCCTGGGCATCACGTTGGCGCCAAACTTTCAGAGTTAAATTCATTATTTATAGCTCCTCTGGGTCATTTTCACTTCTTCGTAATGGAGGGATTCCTTGTGCATTTTCGGGGGGGAGTCCTTCCCCTGGTATTCCCAAGCTGAGACATGCGAAAAGTCGCGGTCATTACGCAGTGCTTCACCATCTTCAGTCTGGTGCTCCGTCCTGAAATGCCCTCCACACGATTCCTCCCTTTTCAAGGCGTCCCGGCATAGCAACTCTCCAAATTCCATAAAATCGGCAACACGTGAAGCCTGCTCCAGAGAGACATTCAACTCATTGGCTCCACCAGGAACACTGACTTCATTCCAGAAAGCTTCCCGGAGCTCGGGGATACGTTGAATGGCCTCCTCCAATCCCTCCTTATGACGCGCCATGCCACATTTTTCCCACACAAGGCGGCCTAATTCCCAGTGCATGGAACGGGTGGTACGTTTTCCTTTGACTGAAAGAAGTTTTTCGATTTTGGCATGAACTTCCGCTTCAACCCCCTTGAAAGCATCGTGAGAGACAGAGGGACGTTTTTGTGAATGCGAGGCAAAATAATGCCCGATGGTATAGGGAATGACAAAGTAGCCATCGGCGAGCCCCTGCATGAGGGCACTGGCACCAAGGCGGTTGGCGCCGTGATCAGAAAAGTTGGCTTCACCCAGAACAAATAATCCCGGGATGCTGCTCATCAGGTTGTAGTCAACCCACAGCCCGCCCATCGTGTAGTGGGGTGCAGGAAAAATACGCATGGGCTGCGTGTAGGCGTTCTCACCCGTGATACGCTGATACATGTCAAAAAGATTCCCATAGCGCTCACGCACAGCACCCTCGCCGAGCCGATTAATGGAATCAGCGAAATCAAGAAACACGCCCAGACCACCCGGACCGACTCCACGTCCATCGTCGCAGACCTCCTTGGCCGCACGTGAAGCAATGTCGCGGGGAGCAAGATTACCAAAACTTGGATACTTGCGTTCCAGAAAATAATCCCGTTCAGATTCCGGAACCTCACCCGGTCTCCTGCTGTCATCTTTTTTTCCTGGCACCCAGACACGCCCGTCGTTACGCAGAGATTCAGACATAAGGGTCAGCTTGGACTGATGGTCTCCGCTGACGGGAATGCAGGTAGGATGGATCTGGGTGTAACAGGGATTTGCAAATGCGGCACCACGCTTATGGGCACGCCATGCTGCAGTCACATTACAACCAACCGCGTTGGTCGAGAGGTAGAAGACAGGGCTGTAGCCCCCTGTGGCAAGGATCACAGCATCACCGGCGTGTGAAGAAATCTCACCGTTGACCAAGTTGCGCATCACCACCCCTTTGGCGTGACCATCCACCAATACCAGATCCTGCAGTTCCGTTCTGGGAAACATCCGAACATTTCCCAGTGAAATCTGCCGACTCAATGCCTGATAAGCACCCAGGAGAAGTTGTTGTCCGGTCTGTCCCCTTGCATAAAAAGTGCGTGACACCTGCGCACCTCCGAAGGATCGGTTGGCGAGATAACCACTGTATTCGCGAGCAAAAGGTACCCCTTGAGCCACGCACTGATCAATGATATTGCGGCTTACCTCCGCCAAGCGATGCACATTGGCTTCCCGTGCACGAAAATCTCCCCCCTTGATCGTGTCATAAAAAAGCCTGTGCACACTATCGCCATCGTTTTGATAGTTTTTGGCCGCGTTAATTCCCCCCTGAGCTGCAATGCTGTGCGCACGCCGAGGGCTGTCCTGATAACAAAAACAACTGACCTTGTATCCGAGTTCCGCCAAAGTCGCCGCTGCGGAAGCACCGGCAAGGCCGCTACCCACGACAATGATTTCAAATTTCCGCTTGTTGGCAGGATTCACCAGTTTGAGATCAAACTTGTGGCGCTCCCACTTACTCGCCAGGGGACCCGAGGGGATGTTGGAGTCTAGCTTCATCATTTCAATGCTTCCTTTCCAAAACCAAGGAGCACCGCCACTGGAATAGACGCATTGCCAACAAAGACAAGCCAGGCGACACTGATGGCCAACGTGTTGAACCAACCACGCCACTTGCCACTGCTCAGCCCAAGGGACTGGAATAGGCTTTTAACACCATGACTGAGGTGAAAACAAAGGAGCGCGTTGGCAAAAATGTACCACCCTGCAGAAAGTGGATTTGAGAATCCAAGGACCACCATGCGGAAGATGTCATGACGCCCCTCGGAATCCTTTCCGGTATATTCCGGGGTGATCGTGAAGTCGAATAAATGGAAAATAATGAAAGCCAGCACGATCAAACCGCTCCAGATCATCGTTCGAGAAGCAAAACTGGATCCGGAATGGTCGACCACCTTGTAAGCACTGGGACGAGCCTTGCGGTTTTGGCGAACCAATTGAATGGCTGCCCACAGATGTAAACCAACGCAAGCAAGCAGACCCAATCGAGCCATCCAAAGTAATTTTGGCATGGACTTTAGAAGTGCTCCGTAGGCGTTTATTTTTTCGGGTCCTAAGAAAATCTGCAGGTTGCCCAGCATGTGTCCTATCACAAACCCGAACAGGGCAAGACCCGTCACTCCCATGATATACTTTTTTCCCAGGGAGGAGAGAAAGATGGCTTTGTAGATGTTCATGTGGCGGTAGTGACAGCGTAACGCCGGAAATGATCGACGTTTTAATGGGCACGCTGTCGCTACGAAACTGTATTAGCTCCACTTTTGAAGTCAATGGCGCACATTAAAAATTAGTTTTCCTTATTCAATTCATTACCAAAGATCTCAAAAGAGGGTATGAATCAAATCCAGGCCTCCCGCAAAAGTGGATCTAAATCTGTCAGGCGTGATAGCGATGTCCTGTCCTTCGTCCCGCTGCGATCAACTAGAAGGGCATGCATGCCGACATTCTTGGCACCTTGAATATCTTCAAGAGGGTGATTACCAACGTGAACAACACGCTCTGCTGGAAGACCGAGCTTCACAATGGTGTGTTCAAAGATCACGGGAGAAGGCTTTGTAAATCCAACGTCACATGAAACACTGATACACTCAAAAAAAGTGTCCAGACGCAGTTTTTTCAGAAGAGGTCTGAGTCGTATGTCCCAATTAGAGATCACCCCAAGCCTGAATCCCCTGTTGGCAAGGGCATCTAGAGTGGGCAGGACATCACCATGTATGCGCCAAACTTCTGGATCCTCAAAGCGAAGAAACAATTCCTGGAACAATGTTGAACAACCTTCGCGGGGTATCATGCCCTCAAAGCTTTTCTCCACCATGGATTGCCACCCTTCCTCGTTGTATTGGAAATCACCCTTTTCCTTCCAAGCCTGAGAGAACTGCAGGTTAATGCGCTCTATATCGTGTATTTGCCACCCAAAATCTGCTGCCACCGAGGCGTATACATGCCCTACGGAAGGACAGGGCTCGATGAGGGTTCCTCCGACGTCAAACAAGACTGCTTCTGCTGATATTGTGGTTTGATCCATAGTACGCCTCATGTCTTCAAGCACTGGCGCGTTCAGGGCAGCCGTTCCATTTAAATAATCGCTGCATGAACAAACGAGAGGTATCCAATCAGTATCGCCAATTCAAGCCTATTCAGGAACGGATGTCACGCAGCGATGGCTTCAAGCAGATTTAAAGGAAATCAGGCATCTGGTTAATGTCTGATCGGGCACCGGAAACCTGACATGCATCACCCGCTCGACCGTGGTTCCAGACGCCATACCGAACGGCCCGAATGGGGTCCTTCAGGTAGTCTTCCTGGGCCAGAAGGCCAACAAGAAAGCCAGCCAGAATGTCACCCGAGCCTCCTTGTGCCATATGAGGATTGCCTGAGGGATTGACGTATACGTTTCCAGCAGCTGTTCCAATCATGGTCTGGTGCCCTTTCAAAACCACCACACACCCTCCATATTCAGACGAAAGTTGCCTGATGGCATGTTCCCGTTGATTTTGCACATCGGAAATCGAAACACCCAACATCCTGGCAGCCTCCCCTGGATGCGGTGTCAGGACTCGAACTCCGCTCACACCATGACGACTTTTTGGAATCCAATCCAAAGCAGAAGCATCCACAACCAGTGCAAAACCGCTTTTGCCCCACAGTTCAGCAATTTGTATTTTCAAGCAATCCGGCAATGCTCTGGAAGCCAAGCCCGGACCAGCCAGTAATGCAGAAGTCTTGGGGTGCCATCGAAGCGGAAAATCCAGTGCAGAAACCATCACGTTTTGCAGCTGTGATGCCACCGGTGGCAACACAGCTGCCTCCGTTTGCAGAACCACCAGTCCAGGCATGGCGCGCGATGCCCCCCGGGCAGCCAGTACTGCAGCGCCATGAAACCCATGGCTACCCGCAAAAATCTGCGCCGTGCCGTAGCTTCCCTTGTGTGTTTCCAGACGTCGACGCAGTGGGTAGCAGGTAAAATCATCATCTTCCCCCCAAAACAATCTGTGGTCTGAATCTCTCAGCCCAAGGAGACCTACATCACCTAGTATGCTAAGCTGCCCCACATAGCGACTGGCATTGGGTTCCAGCATGCCTTGTTTCGGGGCACCTATCGTCCACGTTTGATCTGCTTCAACGGCAACCCCTAGAGGGACACCACTATCCGCATCCAAACCAGAGGGGATATCAATCGAAATCGTCTTGCAAGCGCAGGCATTCAAGCGGGTGACTAATGTAGACCACTCACCCTCAAGCAGCCGATTCAAACCCACACCAAAGAGACCCTCCACGATCAAATCCGGGCCACGGGAGAAAGCCTCGACACAGGCATTCAACTGATCATGAGGGGCATGTAAGTGGATCAGTGTCACACGGCGGTTGGAAACCCAAGGACAAGCGGCGCGTACATCGTCACCGTTATGGCCTTTTCCGGCCAGGAAAAGTATACTTTGTCCGGGAAGGGTTTGAGTCATGACCTCATCCGCAATGCGTCTACCCACCTGACGGATGACCTCTCCCTCGGTGATGCCACTGGACCAGGTTGCCGCCTCCCAATCTCGGAAAGATTCACGATTGAGTAATGGTTTGGCCATGGGGCGATCAGGGAACGCGGCGGAACGCCATCGAATGCCGATTGATGATTCATGGTGTCTCCTTTTCAAGACTTGAAGCAACCGATCGTTAAGACACCTTATCAAGCCCCATGATGGCTGTCAAAATCACTGTAACCATGGATACTCATCTTTGTTTACGGAGGTTTTAAGGGGGTAAGGTATATCATCGAGCTATGATGCTAACCATCCCCATGCCCCATTTTCAGGATGGCCATGATCCATGGAAATCGAATCAAGGGACTTCATCTCCGGGGACCAGACAATCAGCATGCATTCAGAAAATGTGCATCCATAGGCGACCTCCTGAGTTCTTCAAGCAACAGACATGGCTTATCAGAAAGAAACTCCTTGCGATGGATTGTTTCTGGATTCAGAGTGTTTTTGAAGACGAAATGTCAATATCATCAACATGAGATGCCAAGGCAGCAAGATGAGGCTTATAGCCGTCCTATTGATGGTATTTCAATCCCTCACAACCTGGGCCGCGACGTGGGTCTGGCACGCTGGACAAGTCGAGCCTCCTGCCACAGAGGAACAATGCTTTCTGCGACACGTGTTCACCCTGTCCGGGGGGTGGGAGACGGCCTTCCTTGAGGTAGCACTTGACGATCGGGGATCGGTTTTCCTCAACGGGGAGCGTCTTGGTGGGGGCAGTAACTGGCAACGTCCTCTCAAGTGGAACGTATCAACCCGGTTGAAGCAGGGAAGAAACCTCATCGCTGTCCATGCTGAAAACCGCCAGGAAAAAGCCGGTATCATCGTCCGTTTGCATGTGCAACGACGCGAGGGACCTCACACACACATTCGCAGTGGCGCGACATGGAAGGCATCCACCCATTCAGTCGAGGGCTGGCAAAAACTTGAGTTCGATGACGCGGCTTGGCCATCCGCCAAAGTGATAGCAAGCCTGGGTGAAGGAACATGGGGGCAAGTCTTTGATCCCCCAACTGCTACCAAAACAGAACATTTTGAGGTCCGGGAGGGTTTCCGCGTCGAGCGGGTGCTTTCTGCCACCCCCAATGAAGGCTCCTGGATCGCAATGACCTTCGATGACAAGGGACGGATCGTCCTGTCTCCCCAGTCTGAAGATCATCCCATGCTGCGAATCAGCGCCCTTGAAACACCCCAGGTGGAGGTTTCCCCCTTGGCAGAGGGTCGTCTGGTCCACGCCATGGGACTCCTGCAAGCCCACCAGAGCCTCTATATCAGTGGTCATGGTCCTTCAGGGACAGGCCTTTACCGTTGGGTCGACACCAATGGTGACGATCTATGGACAGAGAATGAGACCCGGTTCCTCAAGACATTGAAAGGTGAAGGTGAGCACGGATATCACGGCCTGCGCCTGGGACCTGATGGTATGATTTACCTGATCAATGGCAACCACACCCGCGTTCCTTCGGGCATCGCAGAAGACTCGCCACACAGGCAATTTGCAGAGGATCACCTACTGCCTCGAAAGTGGGATGCCAACGGCCACGCCTCCGGTCTACTGGCTCCCGGGGGATATGTGGCAAGGACAGACCCGGAGGGCAAGCGATGGGAATTGCTCATGGGTGGCCTTCGCAATGCCTACGATTTTGACTTCAACGCGGACGGTGAAATATTCATTTTCGACAGTGACATGGAGTGGGATTGGGGCACCCCGTGGTATCGCCCCACCCGTGTGATACACGGTGTTTCCGGCGGGGAATATGGATGGCGCTCCGGATCAGGGAAATGGCCAGACCACTACGAGGACAGTCTACCCGCAACCCTTGAAATCGGCATCGGCTCACCCACTGGAATGTGTTTTGGCTATGGAGCGCATTTCCCGGAACGCTATCAAAAGGCCCTTTACATCATGGATTGGTCGTATGGACGTATCATGGCATTGCACATGATGCCAAAGGGCTCCAGTTACTTCGCCTCGAGGGAACCAATAATCAGTGGAAAACCTTTGAACGTCACCGACATGGCCATCGGTCCAGACGGCGGGCTTTACTTTATCACCGGCGGCAGGGGCACTCAGTCCGGCCTCTACCGTGTGTCCTATGTTGGAGATGAACCTGTGACCCTTGTGCGCTACGACACGCCGATCGAATTGGATGCAAGGCTTCTTAGAAGGAAACTGGCTAGCTATCATGGCAAAAAACATGCACAAGCCATTCCCTTCGCATGGCCACATCTTCGAAGTCCGGACCGTTGGATACGCTATGCAGCTCGGCTTGCCATCGAAAGCCAACCCATCCAGCTTTGGGCCCCAAGGATACCATCAGAAATCAGTCATCAGGGGAGCCTTACCGCACTGCTCGCCTTGGCCCGCACTGGTTCAAGGGACTGGCAGGAACCCTTGCTGGCAAAGCTCCACAGCATCGTGACTCCGGACATGCCTGTCAGCCAAAAACTGCAGGCCTTACGCATCCTTGAACTTAGCCTGATCCGCATGGGGCATCCGGATTTGGAAACCCTGCGCATGATCAAAACCTCGCTGAACTCACATTACCCTGCTGAGAATGCGATGCTGAATAGGGCCTTGTGCCAGTTGGCGGTTCATCTCGCTTTACCCGGAACCATCGACAAAACGCTGCATTTGATCGAGCAGGGTAAATACATCGAAGACCAGTTAAGTTACATCTTCACTCTCAGGAACCTGCGTGAAGGATGGAATCTCGAACAACGGCGCAGGTATTTCAGTTGGTTCAACAAAAACAGAAACGGGGCACAACACCCACCAGAGATCCTTGGATGGTTTGCCGAAGTAGGCCGTTCCTTTTCCTACGGCGCCAGTTTCAGTAAATACCTTCAAAACATTAAACTCGAAGTGACTTCCAGCCTGACAGAACTCGAAAAAGCCCTACTTGGAGACGTTCTGGAAGGAAGCAAAAAGGTCAATCACAGCAAACCACCCAATCCGATCCTGGAACGGGGGCTTTTTACCAACTGGACGATGGAGGACATCGAACCGGATCTTCACAAGATCGCCTCGGGACGCGATTATGATCGTGGTCGATTGGCTTTTCAGGCCGCGCAATGTGAAGCGTGCCATCGATTCGGCGATAACGGAACGGCCGTGGGACCCGATTTAAGCTCCATCAGCAGCCGCTTTTCACGGGTTGACATCCTCGATTCCATCTTGCATCCATCAAGGGTCTTGTCCTCGCAGCATGTCTATGAGAGGATCATCACCAAGGATGGACGGGAACACACTGGTCGCGTCATGAGTGAAGATGACACGAGACTCCTCCTACAGGAGAATCCTTACACACAAAACCAAACCAAACTGGAGAAAAGTCAAGTCAAGCAACGCCTTAAGTCAACTGTCTCACCTATGCCCGAAGGATTGCTGCAAGTGCTCAGCAAAGAGGAAATCCTCGACCTTCTGGCATATCTTGAGTCCGCCGGGAATCCCACATCCACCCACTTTAAACCTTGAATCATGAGTCAAATCAAAAACATACTGCAAGCCAACTTTGCTGACCACCGCAACCAGCTGCGGGGTATCGGGCTGGGAATCATCGTATTCCTGATCATTATTGGCCTTCTCACCTCCTTT
>JAAZXX010000249.1:5719-5999 GCA_014239995.1 Verrucomicrobiia bacterium | reverse complement strand
AACCAAATTTCTGAAGGAGGTCACGCGCCCTCAGCAAGGCTGGGTTCCTCCCTGGATTTGAATTTTCACTCAGTGTTTTGACGCGTTCCCAGAAATTGCTGATCGATGGAAGCCGTCAGCTCTGCGGCATGCTTGAACAACTGGTTCCTCAATTCATTAATCGCATCCGATGCTGATAGATCCCAAGGTTGCGAGAGGGTTTCCTCTGTTCTCAGGAAAAGGGGAACATCGGTTTCCTCGTTGCCAAGTTTCATCAGGATATCATTGAGTGCATGCACCT
>JAAZXX010000249.1:0-5709 GCA_014239995.1 Verrucomicrobiia bacterium | reverse complement strand
TGCACCTTCTCACGGGTTGCTTCGATGATTTCATTGCACTCGGACTCGTCACGCTGTCCAGTCTTTAACTGCGACAGGAGGCTGCATTCAAAGGCAGCACACAACTTGGGGCGTTGCGGATAGATATGGCAATGGTTTCCCTCCCCAAGACAGCTACAAGGTTGCACCAGATAGTGGGCATCCTCATGTTGTTCAAGTTCTACACCCTGTTTGAGTAAGGTAAGGCTCTCCTGGGCGTCCTGCATTTTGACATCGATAAACAACACACCAGAGCAACACATACCACAGTTGCCACATAATCGTTCAACGGTTTCTGGGGATACAACTGAAGACATAAAAACGTATCACTCCGTGTAGACGGGTTCGAGAATTGGATGTTCCGTCAACTCATCTTCCATATCCTCCACCTGGATAGAGTGCCGGTCAAAGACCGATCCTTCGTTCAACGAAAGCTGCGATATGGCCTTGTTATATTCGCTGAGGGCATTGATCTCACTGGAGCGAGCTGCCGTAAGGTCTCGTTGGAGCTGCAGAACAATGAAGCTGGTACTTTTTCCAACTTCCAGTTTCTTTTCCTCAGCGACCATGGCAGCCTCCGCAAACTCACGCTCTTGCCGCGTGGCCTCCACACGTTGCAGGTTGATCCTGGCGAGAGATACGGCATTTTCTATATCCACCATGATCTGTTGCTCGAATTGCTTGTATGTTAATTTCAACTGACGGGCAACCGCCTTGGCTGACTTGTAGTTATATCGTTCCTGACGCCGTGTCAGGGGGACATTTAACTCGGCTCCCAGCGCCCAGACAGGATTGTCACGCCTTTTCAACTGGTCAAATATATCACCATAACTTCCATTACGAACCTGTGAAGCATAACCAATACTGCCCACGACATCGAGCTGGGGGAGAAGCTGATTACGACGGTATTTCACCACAACCCCCTGATTTTCCAGTTCCTTTTTCGATCGCTGTAAATCGGGGCGATGGTTAAGCCCCTTATGCCAACTGTCTTGTAAATCCAATGCCACGGGAACGGCCCTTAGTCCTTCGGTGGGTTGAATGGTGACATTCAACCAGTCAGTATATTCATGACTCAAGAGGTTCTTAAGGGCATTTTGACGCACCACCAGCGTACGTTTGGCGTTCAGCAGATCGACTCTCCTGGCAGCTACCTGTGATTCGGCCTGTTTTTCATCGAGAGGCGCCATGGTGCCAATCTCGACCCTTTTCTTATTTTCGGCCAAAAGGGTGTCTGCCAACTGCACCGCTTTTTCCTGCACCTTGACATTCTCCTGTGCAAAAATCAGGTCGTAGTATGCCAGTTCTACCTGGGTTAAGGCATTCATGACCTGCCACCGTAAAGTCATGTTGGACTGGGACATCTGGTTCTTGCCCAATTTGATGTTCAAACGCGCTCCGTCGATGAGGAAATCCTTCAACAAGGGTTGCCGCAACTGGGAAATGGCAGCGTTTCCCGAAAACTGGCTGAAGGAAAAGGCCAAATCCTCAACCTCTGTTTCAGACATCGATGTCGTGAAGGAATAGCGGGTTCCTGTAGGTAATTGTCCAGATATACCGGTGGCAAAAACATCGGTTTCACTCGAGGAACCCGGGATGTTTCCGATCGTTGGATCGAACCTCCCTGGCTCCTGACGATGCTGCTGTCGGTATGAAAAGAAGAAAGAGGGGTCATAGGCACCCTGCGAAACCCGCAGACTGTAGAGCGACAGCTTAGGGTTCACGCGTTCAATTTGGATTGTCAGGTTATGTTCCAGCGCGATTTGAATACATTCACGAAGCGACAGAGGGCGCATTTGCTGGTCCATCTGCGCAGCATTTCCCATGCAGATCCAGAGGGAAGCGACCCCCCAAAGATAGCTTGGATTCCATTTTGTGAGCATTCGATTTTTCATTGTTGTATCTGATGCAGAAAGCTGTTCCCGGAGAGTATGATGCAAAGCGACGGAATGACAATTGGAATCCGACTTTTAATTGCTACAGAGTGGCCTTGGATCAATGGTATTCCTGAATGGGTTTCACCTCATATCCATGATTCCTGAGTGCCGCAATGGCTGATGCGGCTGCACTGGCACTACTGAGTGTGGTCATGATAGGCACGCGGCAGTACACAGCGGTGGTCCGGATCTTGACTTCATCTGATCTGGGGGTCTGGCCTGAGGGCGTGTTGATGACCAGGTCGATGTCACCGTTCTTCAGTAAATCAATGGAATGAGGTCTTCCCTCGGCAAGTTTATGCACATGGTGCACCTCGATACCAGCAGCGCGTATCACTTCCGCGGTGCCTTCGGTGCAGATAAGTTCAAATCCAAGTTCTGAAAACTGCCGTGCTATGCCGGCAATCCGATCCTTGTCATTCTTGTTGACGCTGATGAAGATCTTTCCCTCCAATGGAAGAGGCGAGTGGGCAGCCATTTGCGATTTGGCGTAGGCTGTCCCCAGATCGGCATCAAGACCCATGACTTCTCCTGTGGATTTCATTTCGGGAGAAAGCAGTATATCCTGACCGTGAAACCTGTTAAATGGAAAGACCGATTCCTTGATGGCCCAATAACTAGGCCAGATTTCTTCGGTAAAGCCAAGGTCCTTCAGAGTCCTCCCAGCCATGACCTTAGCAGCCAACTTTGCAAGTGGAACGCCAATAGCCTTGCTCACAAAAGGAATCGTTCGAGAAGCCCTGGGATTGACCTCCAGAACATAAACAACCTCGTCCTTGACTGCGTATTGCACATTCATCAGTCCCACAACGTTCAGTTCCCTGGCCATGGCATGGGTATACTGGCGCATGGTATCAATGACTTGCTGACTGAGGGTGTGCGGAGGGAGCACCATGGCGGCGTCACCACTGTGGACGCCGGCAAATTCGATATGTTCCAAAAGTCCTCCTATCACGATGGTGCCCTCTGCAGGATTCTGAAAATGACCCACATCGGACACACAATCCACATCCACCTCAGTGGCATCCTCAAGGAATTTATCGACAAGCACAGGACGCTCCGGAGAAGCTTCCACTGCATATCGCATGTAATGTTTCAATTCCGAATCGGAGTAAACAATCTGCATGGCACGCCCCCCGAGAACGAAACTTGGGCGAACCAGGACCGGGTAACCGACCTTTTCGGAAGCATGAAGTGCTTCCTGTTCGTTGATGGCAAGTCCGTTAGGTGGTTGAGGGATATCCAGTTTGTGCAGCATTGCAGCAAATAGTTTACGATCCTCTGCAATTTCAATGTTATCGGGAGAAGTACCGATGATATTCACTCCATTTTCCTTGAGGCCAATGGCAAGGTTCAAGGGGGTCTGCCCGCCAAACTGGACAATAGCCCCCCAGCATTGCTCGCGATGGTAGATATGCAGGACATCTTCAAGGGTCAGAGGTTCGAAGAATAGCTTATCGCTGGTGTCATAATCGGTGGAGACCGTTTCCGGGTTGGAATTCACCATGACGGTCTCCAATCCAGCCTCCTTGAGTGCAAAGGAAGCATGCACACAACAATAATCAAATTCGATTCCCTGACCGATACGGTTCGGCCCCCCACCAAGAATCATGACTTTGCGGGTTTCGGTGACCTTTATTTCATCATCTTCTCGATCATATGTAGAGTAGTAGTATGGAGTGTAAGCCTCAAACTCGGCAGCACATGTATCCACGAGTCGATAGCTTGGCAGAAGGCCTTCCCGTTTTCTGAAATCCCGCACCTCCTTTTCAGTGATACCAGAAAGATGCGCAATCTGTTTGTCTGAAAAACCGAATGATTTGGCTTTGCTAATTAAGTCTGAATTCATGGCTACTTGAGGGCACTCGCTCAAGCGATCAGTTATAGCCCTCCAAGATTTGAAAGCAAGCAGAAGGGGGGCAGGAAGGCTAAAAACACCATCAGACTGACAAGTCGTGGTCCATTCTGCAAAACCGGCACCGCAAGCTACCGACTTGCATGGTCATGAGACCCGAGGATCACCGTACCAAACGAGGTCGTCATGAGAGGATGCCTATGCACAAAGATCCCCAAGAAAGCTGACTCATGCATCGATATCCCAAGTCAATTCCTCCTCCTTGAGGTCAATGCGAATAAGCGCACCCGGTTTGATACTGCCATCGAGCAGGCGCAGTGCGAGGGGATCAAGTATCTCTTCCTGGATGGCACGCTTTAATGGTCTCGCCCCAAATTGAGGATCGTAGCCTTTCCTACCAAGATATTTTCTGGCCATTGGGGACAATTGAATGCTTAGTTTCTGGCTGGATAGACGCTGTGACAACCCCTTGAGCTGCATGTCGACAATCACCTCCAGATCCTTCTCTGTAAGACTGTGAAAAATAATAGTATCGTCCAGGCGATTCAAGAATTCCGGCCTGAAAAAACGTTTCACTTCATCTTGAATCGCACGGTCCAGTTCCTCCGTGGACGAAGCTTCTTGCCCTCCTTGGGCAAAAAAGTCCTGTATCAATGACGAGCCAATATTACTCGTCAGAATAATCACCGTGTTCTTGAAATTCACCTTGCGTCCCTGACCATCGGTCAAATGACCATCATCGAGGACTTGTAACAGGATATTAAAAACGTCCGGATGTGCTTTTTCAATCTCGTCAAACAAAATAACCGAATAGGGCCTTCGTCGAATCGCCTCGGTAAGTTGCCCCCCCTCCTCGAACCCAACATATCCGGGAGGGGCGCCAACAAGGCGAGCCACGGCGTGTTTTTCCATATATTCGGTCATGTCAATTCGCACCATGGATTGATCATCATCAAACAAGAAGGCAGCCAGGGCCCGAGCCAACTCGGTTTTACCCACTCCGGTGGGACCCAAAAAGATAAAGGAGCCAATCGGCCGGTTAGGGTCCTGTAAGCCACTACGGGCCCGCCGCACGGCGTTGGCCACCGCCTGTATGGCTTGATCCTGTCCCACAACGTGCTGATGAAGCCTACTTTCCATTTCCAGAAGCTTGGAGCGCTCCGATTCAAGCATCTTGGATACAGGCACCCCCGTCCAGGAGGCAACCACCTGTGCAATATCCTCATTACTTACTTCTTCATTCAGGATCCGGCTTTGGGCTTGCTGCTCCTTGAGGGCATGATCAGCATCTGCAAGTTGACGTTCCAGCTTGGGCATCGTCCCGTATTTGATTTGTGCCGCAGTATCAAGGTCTCCCTTGCGTTCGGCCGTCTCCATAGACCTCCGCGACGCGTCAAGCTGGCTGCTGATGGCACTGGCGGCTTGAATGGCGTTTTTTTCATTCTGCCATTTTGCCTTCATTCCAGAGGAAGTCTCCTTGAGATTTGCCAGTTCTTCTTCGAGTGTTTTAAGCCGCTCCACGGAAGCCTCGTCCTTTTCCGTCCGCAGGGCCGTTTGCTCGATCTCAAGCTGCATGACCTGCCGTTCAAGCTGATCGATCTCCGTGGGCATGGAATCGAGCTCGATACGGAGTCTTGAGGCAGCTTCATCCATGAGGTCGACCGCCTTGTCCGGCAAGAATCGGTCCGCAATGTAGCGATCAGCAAGAGTCGCTGCGGCCACCAATGCGGCATCCTGGATTCGGATACCATGATGATGCTCGTATCGTTCTTTGAGACCGCGTAAAATGGCTATGGTTGCTTCTACGGAAGGTTCCTGAACGGGAACAGGCTGAAACCTGCGCTCCAAGGCAGCGTCTTTTTCAATATATTTCCGGTATTCATCCAAGGTAGTGGCACC
>JAAZXX010000248.1 GCA_014239995.1 Verrucomicrobiia bacterium | reverse complement strand
GAACGGCATCGACATGGAGTTCACACGCCGGGCCTGATCCGATACGTCCTCACCCTCTTGTTTCAATGTTTCTGGGATGAATCACTGTCGTTTTCTTGAAAACATCGAGGGAGGGATAACACTTGGGTGAAACTTTTCGTTCTGTTCATTCCTGGGACTTGACCTAGGCTTTTCCAGGCACACGTGATGTTCAGGCTTCTTTGGATATTTTTGGGACTCGCTCTTATCTTCATGTTACCTTTCCTGTTGTGGGGTGCGGACTGGAACTGGACTCCGGAAGAAACGGTCACATGGCTTGAAACACAGGGCCCATGGGCATGGGCGGTGGCCTTGGGGCTTTTGATGGGAGATCTTTTCCTTCCCATCCCCTCCTCGGCAATCATGGCTGGACTGGGATTGATCTATGGCCCCCTATGGGGCGGACTCGTTGGCGCAATTGGATCCTGCATGGCTGGCACCATGGGCTATGGAATCTGCCGTATTTTCGGTCAAAAAGCCGTCACCAGATTACTGGGAAAAAGCGAGGAAATACGCAGCAAAGCCATGTGTCAGCGGTATGGGGGATGGCTGGTAGCCTTATCAAGATGGTTGCCATTGATGCCCGAGGTCATTGCCTGCATGGCTGGGTTTCTCAGGATGCCTTGGACCACGTTCATCACAGCACTGGCCTGCGGAACGATTCCAATGGCCTTCACCTTCGCGCTGGTCGGTCACCTCGGAGCTGAACATCCGAGCCTGTCAATTCTCCTCAGTGCGGCCATTCCACCCTTTTTGTGGTGGATCATCGGGCGCCATCTGGCGCATGGCGCGCCGTCGGGTCAGGATTAACGAAGTCGGTAGACAATACGAGCCTTGTTAAGATCATAAGGAGACATCTCAATCTTAACACGGTCGCCAATGGTCAGACGAATGAAACGCTTGCGCATTTTACCCGAGATATGTGCCAAGACAACATGACCGTTGCTGAGTTCCACCCTAAACATGGTACCGGCCAAGACGGCCTTCACGGTACCTTCCAATTCAATATGTTGTTCCATCCGTATGTGATTAGTCGAATGCGTCGATTCGCAGCAAGTTGCATAGCATGTGTAGATTCACGAGGAAATCAAGTGTATTCGATGATGAATCAAATATTTCCAATGAAGAGATTGCATGGGCTAATCCCTCCTGTTATTCCTGGCTTAAATTCTGTGGTATTTTGTAAAAATGGCAGCACTGACCGTTCCCAGGAAGAAGTTGAAAGTGGACGCCTTCCTTGAGCAGGATGGCGAAAAAGTGCCCATTAAGATGGTCAGGCATGGAGCCGCAAAAAACTATATTCTTCGATTGCATCGCGAAGGATACATCCAACTTACCCTCCCGAGGTATGGCAACAAACGCGAGGCTTGGGCCTTTGCCGCCTCAAACCGGGAATGGATCCTTCGGCAATGGTCAAAAAACAAAAAAACACAGGACGAAAAAGTCAAAAGCAATCATCAACCAACCATCCATTATCGTGGCAAACTGGAAACCGTTTGTCTCATCACCATGGAAGGGCAGTCCCATGCAAGCTTCGCGGACCAATGCTTTCCCGTGGACTTGAGGCGGCAGCCCCTCAGGCACTGGCTTGAGACATGGCTTCGATTCCGCGCAGAAGAGGAACTGGCACAACGCACAGAAGCTCTCGCGGGGAGGCACGGTTTTGAATATGGCCGAGTCACCGTCCGCAACCAGCGCACCCGATGGGGTTCCTGTTCCTCCCGTAAGACCATTTCCCTGAATTGGCGCCTGATCCAAATCCCGCCCTCGCATTGCGACTACATCATACTCCACGAGCTGAATCACCTCCGACACATGAACCATTCCATGCAATTCTGGAGAAGCCTCGAGGCAATATGTCCCTGGATGCGGGAATCGGAGGCATGGCTAAGGAACAACGCCAACTTGCTTCAGGATTGATCCAAGTAATTAAGCCAGTAGATCCTGCAAGACATTCCCAGCGACATCGGTCAGGCGAAAATCTCGTCCCTGATGCCTGTAAGTCAGCTGCTTATGGTTTATCCCCAGGCAATGCAGCGCGGTGGCGTGAAAGTCATGGACCGAGACTTTTCGTTCAACGGCGTGAAAACCAAAGTCATCCGTGGCTCCATGGGTGATACCTCCCTTCATGCCACCACCGGCCATCCACATGCTGAAACCATGGGGATGATGATCACGCCCCCAGGCCTTGCCGCCCCCTTGCACCACAGGCGTGCGACCAAACTCTCCACCCCAGATGACAAGGGTTTCGTCAAGGAGACCACGCTGCTTGAGATCTTGAATCAGGGCGGCACAGGCACGGTCCACCGAACGGCACTGGCGGGCATGATCCCTTTCCATGTTATCGTGGGAATCCCAGCCCATATCGTAGAGCTGGACAAACCGCACATCGCGCTCGACAAGCCGCCGGGCTAGCAGACAGTTGGCGGCAAAGGAACGCACTCCCGGCTTGCACCCATATAAATCCAGCATGCTCTGGGGCTCATCGTGCATGTCCATCAGTTCGGGTGCCGAAACCTGCATCCGAAAGGCTGTTTCGTACTGTTGGATACGGGCAAGGGTTTCAGGATCCCTGAACAGTTCGAAGCGTTGTTCATTCATCCATCGAATCAGCGCAAGTTGTTCACCTCGCTCCGAAGGATTGATTCCATCAGGATTTGAAAGAAAAAGAATCGGGTCTCCTTGTTCACGAAAACGCACACCCTGATACTTACTGGGCAGAAAACCATTGGTCCAGTAGCTGTTCAGCAGAGGCTGACGTTTGACACCAGAAGTCAGGACGATATAGGCAGGCAGATCTTTCGTATCACTGCCCAGGCCATAACTGGCCCAGGCCCCCATGGTGGGACGCCCCACCCTTGAATCACCTGAATTCAACAGGCTCACTGCCGGGTCATGATTAAACACCTCACTGTGCATGGAGCGTATGATGGCCAATTCATCAGCCACCCCTCCCAGATGTGGAAAAAGGTCCGACATCATGTTTCCACTTTGACCATGATGACTGAACCGGAAGGGAGAGGCCTTTAAAAGAGGGTTACTGGCATCCTTGATCATGGCAAAATGAACATCCTTGACCAAGGATGGCGGAATGGGCTGACCGTCATAGCGTGCCAATGCGGGCTTGGGATCGAAGGTATCCACGTGGGAGGGTCCCCCGGACATGAACAGGTAGATCACACGCTTGGCGCGGGCAGGAAAATGGACACCCGCAGACAAATGCGGGTTGAGCAGTCCACCCAGGGCTGCCATCCCTATGCCGCAAGCACTGGCCTTGAGGAAGTGGCGTCGCGTGACGCATGCACGCGGTTGTAAATCCAATTCACGCGACATGGTCAATCCTCATTCCTTGGTAATGGTTTCATCAAGATTTAACAGCACCTGCGAAAGAAGGGTCCAGACTTCAAGTGGACTCTTCCCCTCCACAAGACGCCAGTGCTCCTCCCGTTGAGCAAACTGTGCCCACTCCTCTGGGCCAGGCAACCTGGAGAGGACCCAGCGAAAGGCATCGCGGATCTGGGTTTCAAAGGAAGTTCCATCACGCAAGATGCGCTGGGCCAAGGCCACGGCTGTTGCATGGTATGCTGGGTCATTGAGCAATACAAGGGCCTGAAGCGGCGTATTGGTAATTTCCCTGCGCACACAGGTACGTTCCCTGGTGGGGGCATCAAAGATCGTCTGGGATGGATAGGGTGACATGCGCTGCCAAAACGTATAGAGGCTGCGCCGGTGACGCCCTTCCCCCTGGCTGGAAACCCATTGTCCAGCGGTAGCGTCCCGAAACTCACCGACCCCGGCGGGTTGAAAGGGATAGGCACTCGGGCCTCCGATACGGTCTGCCAGAAGGCCCCCGACGGCAAGAGCGTTGTCCCTGATCTGCTCAGCAGCCATGCGAAGACGCGGAGCACGCCCCAGGAATCGATTCTGTGGATCCATGTCCGCCAAGGCCGGACGCAGGATGGAGGATTGACGATAGGTCTCGGATGTGACCATCTGTCGAACAAGGGCCTTGTAATTCCAACCCGATTGCATGAACGTAATTGCGAGCCAGTCCAGTAAATCGGGATGAGAAGGAGGGGAGCCACGTAACCCGAAATCCCCGTCACTCTGGACAAGTCCCATCCCAAAAAACTGTCCCCAGAGCCGATTGACCGTAACGCGCGCTGTCAGGGGGTGACGTTCATCAACCAGCCAGCGGGCAAAGGTGAGGCGATTGACGACCTTTCCAGGAGGGAAGCCAGGGAGAACAGCTGGAGTCCCGGGATAAACCCGTTCACCCTTGTGTTCAAAATTCCCCCGCAAGTGAACATGAGTGGCGCGGGGAACAGGAAGTTCATCCATGACCTGGGCCATTATCACGTGTTTTTTCAGGGCTTCCTGTAACTTTTGAGAGTCCTCCACCTGCTGCTGTAGTTCCCGGGCAAGCGGATGATCTATCCTTCCCGCGAGTTTTCTCCCTGCCGCGTCAATCACTGCCTGATGTTGATCCCAGGCTCGTTGAAGTTCAGGAGGCAATACCTCCAGACGCGGACCATGCACCTGAAATTTTTCTCCCAGGTGCGGCACGTTATTGAAGATGGCATACAACTGATAGTATTCGCGTGTGCTCAAGGGGTCGTATTTATGGTCATGGCATTCAGCGCATGAAACCGTAAGCCCCATCCAAACCCTTCCGGTGGTGTCCAGTCGATCCACGATTCCCTTGACTCGAAACTCCTCCTTCCGAGGATTATTCCCAAGGGCCTGCATGGAGTTCCGGTGAAACCCAGTGGCAATACGTTGCGACTGAGTGGCCCCGGGAAGCATATCACCCGCAATCTGTTCAATGGTAAACTGGTCAAAAGGCATGTTGCGGTTCAAGGCACGGATCACCCAGTCACGGTACAGCCACATCGTGCGGGGCGCATCGGCCGCATGCCCGGTGGTATCGGCATAACGGGCAGCATCCAGCCAATGCTGTGCCATACGTTCTCCATAACGCGGGGAAGCCAACCAGCGATCCACCAGGTGGAGGTAGGCATCCGGCCGGGTATCATCAAGAAAGGATTGTCGTTCTGAGGGGCTTGGGGGAAGCCCCCGCAGGTCAAAACTCAGGCGCCGCAACAGGGTATTGGGATCTGAAGGTGCAGCGTTTGCCCATCCCATGGCATCCAAACGATTGAGGACAAAAAGATCAATGGGGTTGCTTGCACGGGCCGGATCCTTGATGACGGGAAGAGAAGGCTTAACAACGGGCTCAAAGGCCCAGTGCTTGTCATAATGGGCGCCTTGCTGGATCCACCGTTGCAGTAAATCCATTTGTTCCCGGGTCAGCGAAGGTCCATGCTCCATCGGGGGCATGCGTTCGTCGAGATCCTCCGTCGTGATGCGCAGCCAAAGGGCACTCCTTGAAGGATCTCCATCGACGATGGCGGTGTGACCGGTTTTGAGTTGCCTACGGGCATCCTCAGGACGATCCAAGCGGAGGTCCGCCTTACGATCCTGAGGGTCGGCACCGTGGCACTTGTAACAATTTTCTGAAAGAATTGGACGGATATCCTGGTTGAAATCCACTGAGGCCACTGAGCCGTCTGCCCCCAGGGAAAGAAAGGATATCGGAAACAGAAAGAACCCCGTCAAATGTCCTTTGAGGAGGGCGTTCATCGCCTCACTGAGGCATGCTTGGATAAATAGATCATGTCTCGATTATCCGGTGAGGGAATGGCCAATTGAAGCTTTTCGTTCTTCCAGGCAGGGGTCGTACGGGCGTCCACCCATTTATGCATTTCAACATGTCAGTCAGCAAAGCTGAGTGCACCCGCCCTGTTGTGATTGCTGGCTGGAAAGTCAATAATCATGATCTTGCCACTATCCACACCGTCATTCATGGCCACGGCAAGGTCTGCGTAGTTGATGCTGTCAGGGTGTTCATTGATGAACACATAGGCGTTGGCGTGCCCCATGCGCTGGATGTCGGACATTTTTCGGAAAACCATGTAAGGCTTCTTC
>JAAZXX010000247.1 GCA_014239995.1 Verrucomicrobiia bacterium | reverse complement strand
CGGCAGCAAGTATGCCGACAATACGATTATTGTCTTTTGGGGCGACCATGGATGGCATCTCGGCGAAAAGCAGAAGTATGGGAAGACCCAGCTTTGGCAGGAATCCTGTCGCGTGCCTCTCATGGTTAAGGTACCGGGCGTCACCCCGGGGAACAAACGCTGTGATGGAGTCGTTAATCTGATCGATATGTACCCGACCCTTGTTGATCTCTGCGGACTTCCGGCTAACCCCGAAAACGACGGTCGTAGTTTTGCAGAGTTGCTGGCCAATCCGGATATGGAATGGAACACCCCTACCCTCAGCGATTATGGCTTTGGAGGGCATCGTGTCTATGACGGGCGGTACAGCTACATCGTCTTTTCCAGACAGGGAACCGAAGAGTTGTATGATCACAAAAAGGATTCAATGGAATGGAATAACCTGGTGGACAGTCCTGAACATGCCGCGATCAAAAAACGGCTGAAGGCGCTGATCCCGACGACGCGGGAAAAGGAATCTCGACGCAATGGAAAAGGCTGGCGGGAGCGTGCTGTTTCAATCATTACATCTCAATAATTTACTCTATGAACTATTCTCATTTCCGATCTATTTGGGTTTCCCTGTTCCTCATTGGTTCAGTTTTTTGTCCGACAATGACCCAGGCGAAGCATCATCAAGCCAATATCATCTTCATCCTGGTCGATGATCTGGGATGGGGAGACTTGGGCGTGTTTTATCAAAACAACCGCAAGCAAGGGCGCAAGCATGCTACGCCGAAGCTGGATCAGTTTGCCGCAGAGGGCATGCAATTGCGCCAGCACTATTGCCCCGCCCCGGTTTGCGCACCGTCTCGCGCATCTCTCCTTTCAGGTCGCCACCAGGGCCATGAGCCGATTCGCGATAACCAATTTGATAAGGCCCTGGCTGACTCCCACAATTTGGGGACCGTTCTCAAACAAGCAGGTTACCAAACCGCCATGGTTGGTAAATATGGCCTGCCTGGAGGAGATCGGGCAAATTACGACATGGACCAATGGGTCGCCTATCCCACCCTTCGTGGATTCGACGATTTTTTCGGCTACGTAAAACACCGCGATGGCCACACCCAGTATCCGGGCAACGACTATCCGCGAGGCGACTCGGAGCTACACCGCACAGGTAAACCTGTCTTTCACAACAATCAACGCCTGGATAAGGAACTGGCGGGTTCTTACACGACAGACTTGTTCACCGCCTATGCCAAGAAATGGATCGTAGAACACAGAGAAGCGAATCCGCAGCAACCCTTCTTCATGTATTTGGCGCACAGCACTCCTCACGCCGCCTTGCACATTCCATCGACGCCTTACCCAGAAGGTGGAGGAATAAGAGGTGGAGTGCAGTGGATCGGCAAAGCTGGAAAGATGATCAATACCATCGGGGATACAATCGATTCCTGGGTTCACCCGGACTATGCCAAGCAGGACTGGACTGAGCAGGAGAAGCGCTTCGCCACCATGGTTCGTCGCATAGACTCTTCGGTCGCCGATATGGTTCAAACCTTGAAGGATCTCGGTATCGACGAGAATACGCTGGTGGTGTTTACGAGTGACAATGGTCCGCATCGCGAAAGCTACATCCAAGGCCTTACCTACAATGCCAGTTCCTTCGATTCCTTCGGACCTTTCCACGGCATTAAACGGGATGTGTTGGAAGGGGGAATACGCATGCCGACTCTCGTTCGTTGGCCCGGAAGCATTCCAGCGCAATCCATCAACTCCACGCCTTCCCAGTTTCATGACTGGTTACCTACTCTTGCCAACGTATCGGGGTTGGCTGCGCCGGCCATTTCAGATGGTGTTTCCCTCCTTCCTTTACTATCAGACGAAGGCGTCGCTCGTGAGAGTACCGTATATGTAGAATACCGGCACGCCAACAATACCCCCGCCTATGCTGAATTCGACGCGTATCACCAGAATCGAGTGCGCCAGCAAATGCAGATCGTGTTTGTGGACGGATACAAAGGAATCCGTACAGGCATTGAAAGCCATACGGATGATTTCATGATTTTCGATGTCGAAAATGACGTGCGTGAAAGCATGGATCTTTCAGGAAGCAATGATTACTTCACCAGGCTCCAACAGCGAATGAAGGATCGAGTGCTGCGCATTCGTCGCCCAAGCGAAAGCGCTCCTCGTCCTTACGACAGTGCTCCCATTCCCGGAATCGATACTGATCGGAATGTAAAGCGTGTCGGATGGAAAATCTACCAAGGCCCCTTTCACTGGGTGCCTCAGACTTTTGGCCTCGAAGCATCAAAAAGTGGGGCATCATCAAAGATAGATGTTTCCAAACTGGATATCGAAGAAGGAGGAGCCGCAGAGTTCAAAGGCTTCCTAACAATTGAATCTTCAGGAGAATACCAATTCAAGGTTGAATCGGATGGATGGGCCATACTTCGCCTGCACGATACGGTGGTCGTCGACAATGAATCCATTGCAAATGGCATCCGAGCAACCAAAGGAAAGGCGCTTTTGGAAAAAGGGACACATCCATACACCTTGACCTATCTTCGAGGCTCAGAGCCAAAGGCAAGACTGTCCTTGTCTCATTCGAAGTAAACAGTATCTTCATTGAGGTTCGCAACGTTTTACTCAACTACCCTCCAGGCAGGCAATCATTCCCCTGCGTGTTGAAGAATGATGAAAATCCATGATGATGTACTTTAAAAACCCTCCTAAAAATAACGCGAGACAACAGCGAGGGTTTACCTTGATTGAACTGCTTGTGGTCATTGCGATCATTGCCATCCTTGCAGGGATGCTTCTGCCGGCATTGTCCAATGCAAAGAACAAGGCTCAGGGAGCCCGGTGCATGAGCAATACCAAACAGATGGGCCTGGCTTTCACCATGTATGTGGATGACTATGACGGTCACCTGCCGGACAAGGATTGGGCTCGCGGCCCATATCAGAACAGTGCCGGATTGAACTGTGGAGGTGAGTGGCAACAAACCCCTGCCATTCAATTGAATCCTTACCTCAGTGCGCCTGCTGTTTGGGTTTGCCCCACCAAAAAGAGAGGGTTGTTCTATGAAACGGAGTCCGGTTCGTATGACCCGGATTATACCGGGTTCCTCAGTTATGGTTTCAATTACCTCGGTGTGTTTGGATTGGACGTCACACGGTCACAACCCACCTTTAGAAAAATGGGCTGGATACAGCGCCCTACCGAAACGGTGGCCATCACGGAAGTAGGTGGATCACACGATCCATCTGAAATTGGTGGAGGCTTGGGCAATGAAGATGCCGATGCGGCGTGGCTGGACCATTACTGGGCGGTCAACAGTTACCCCGGCCGATCAGGCGCCAGCGATGGAACCAACCACCGTTTCCAATCCCAACACGGCAAACACAATCAAAGGGTCAACAGTGTTTATGTCGATGGACATGCGGAATCCAACAAACCAAGTCAAATAATCTGGGGCCAATTTTACGGTCAGTATGAAGGAACTGTTCGGGTAGGTCGAGCATGGAATGCTCCCGTAGGATCTCCAGAATTGGATAAAGTACAGATCCGGGTGGATTGATCGAAGAGATTGCATGATGGCAGTTGAATCCCAATAAGTGCTTCAGGGCCAAGGCTGACACCCAATTCAATGAACCGTCTAAATCACGCCATTGATCAACATCCACACGGAATAAGGAACCATCATCGCGGTCAGTGATCCGATTCCGATAATCTCCCGCCAGCGACGCGTGAAGACCAGGGCAAGTGGTAAGTGAATATCCGAGAGATCCAAGCTGATGAAATTCGGACCTGAGATACGCAGCCCAGCCATGCAAGCTGGACTTGCAAAACGGAGGTTCATATTCCGTGATATCTTCACCTTCCTTATCTCGATAATCTGGATAAGAAAACTGGAATCCTTAGCCCGCAGTGAATTGGGTTACCAGTTCAATATAACTTGGATTAATACTTGATGACGAAAGCACCTTTATGCCAATTTAGCAGGGAAACCCAGTAGGATTGGTATGTTCCTCCACTTTGGTACTGCATATGCGTGTATAGGATTAGAACCTAGAAAAACTGTAACCATATGATGATATTTCAAAATCTAAACACGAAGCGGAGCCGAAGTTTGGCGTCCGGATTCACTCTCATTGAACTTCTTGTCGTAATTGCGATCATTGCGATTCTTGCGGGAATGCTGCTCCCAGCTCTTAGCAAGGCGAAAAGCAAAGCGAAAGGCATCCACTGCATCTCAAACCTGAAGCAGTGGGGATTGGTATGGACGTTTTATACAGATGAACATGAGGGGAAATTCAGTACTGGAGATGGGGGCTGGGCACGCGGTGAATGGGTCAGAGCTCTTGCAAAAGCGTATCAGGAAAAGCCGTTTCTTTTGTTGTGTCCCGACGCAAAACTCCGACGCGGCACTGGAAGCCTCAGGAGCGAGATCAAGAAACCGCTGGAAACCATGTCTGGCGTCGAAAGGTATGGCGGTCCTCACACGGTTTACGACTTTCCAACTTTTACCGGTGATTTCAACGATGGCAGAATCTTGAGCAGTTACGGTGGAAACAACTGGGTTTACGATGCGAAGAACGATATTCAAGGGAGAGCGCGGGAGGATCACTGGGGGTCCTTCGATGTGACTCACTCGCCAACGGAAATTCCCCTCCACCTAGATGCTATGTGGCGTGGAGGCGGCCCGGATCATCGAAACAACACGAAGGATGCTGCCCCTTCCTTCAATGGCGAATGGACCGGTGCCGGAGCCGAGTCAAAACATTTTGCTTTTATGCGGCACGGGAAAGGCATCAATATTGTGTTCTTCGATCAGTCTGCGCGATCCACGCGATCTCCGAAGGATATTTGGAAGCTTAAGTGGCACAGAAAATACGCACAGGTTGGAAGAGATCGCACATTCCAATTTCCCAAATGGATGCCTTGATGGGCTGACAGCAATCCAAAATCCATTCCGCCGAGCTGCCTTGTATCGTTCTCGGAAAACGTTCAGGGATGAATAGTGAGCATGTTGTATTTTAAGATTAAAAGCCGCGCAAGAATGTGGAAAACAATTTCTATCAGTTTTTTGTCCACGATCCGCACACTCAAGGTATCCCTATATGAACTCCATATTTCAGCAACGGATTTGGTCTTCGTGCATCAGAAAACAGCTCACATGAAACCCGGCCTCATCCTCCTCTCCGCCCTGTTGTCCTTTTCGGGAGCGCTTCCCACGCCCGCTAGTGCGCAAGTGCCGGGCGGAATGGCGGTGTTGATGCAAGATCTGGGCAGTGTAGAAAAATTCCGATCGTAACCGTTCAGGGCTTCTTTTCGTCACGCTGCGTGGCGATGATAATAATTGAGCATTCCTCCAAGGCGTCGCCGACTTGTGATCTCCTCCTTGACGCTGTTGTATTGAAACTCAGGACGTATGATCTGACTCTCGAGTCCCTGATGGTTCCGTTCCGTATGATAGTGTTCTAGATACTCCGTGATTGCATACCGGAGCGATCGCTCGCTAAAGAAGATCATTTGATCTAGGCACTCCTGTTTTATTGACCTTACAAATCTTTCGCAAAATGCATTCAAGTTTGGAGAACGTCTCGGTAGTCGAACCGAATTTACTCCAGCGTCTTTCAGAATTTTCAGAAACTTTCGCGTAAACAAAGGATCTCGATCATGTATCAAATACTTGAACCCCACTAAAAACCCATCCATCGCGTCCGTTAGATTTCGGGCGATTTGTTCCATCCACAGTCCATCACAACTGGCCGAAACTCCAGCGACATGCACTTCACGCGTCTTGAGTCGCATGAAGAAAAGAACGTGATATCGCACGATTCCTTTCAACGTCCACACCTCGACAGTCAACAGATCCGTTGCCGCCATCACCTCCCAATGTTGCTCAAGAAAATCGGACCATTTCGTTTGAGATCCGCGCTCAACAATTTGGGATTTGAAATATGCAGAGATACAGTTGCCAATATTTTGAAAGACAACGGGATCGAACCTGCTCCTGAGCGCGGATCTCAAACGAAATGGTCCGATTTT
>JAAZXX010000246.1 GCA_014239995.1 Verrucomicrobiia bacterium | reverse complement strand
GCTTCTTTTTGGAAACTCGGACAAGCTAAACCAGGGGACAGATTTAATTTTGTAGAAATATCAGTTGAAAAAGCTCAAGCATTAAGAGCCGAACAAACAATGACTTGCAGAGAGCGATTCGTGCGGGCCTGCCGAGCTGAGGTGGTGGATCGGCCACCCGTCTGGATGATGCGGCAGGCTGGCAGGGCCCTGCCCGAGTATCGGGCCGTCAAGGAGAAGCACTCCTTTGTTGAGATAGTACAGACACCTGAGCTGGCCACCGAGGTGACGCTTCAGCCTATTCGACGTTTTGGCTTTGATGCTGCCATTCTCTTCAGCGACATCCTGGTGATATGTGAGGCCTTGGGGCAGTCCTACTCCTTTCGGGAGGCAGGCGGGATCGAGATGGCTTTCCCCGTGTTGGGGGATCAGGACGTGGATCGGCTCGAGGTGGAGGGTGCCCTGGAACGCCTTGATTATGTCGATCAGGCCGTGAGGATGATCCGTCAAAAGCTGGATCCTGGTAAAGCCCTCATCGGCTTCAGTGGATCACCCTGGACGCTGGCAAATTTCATGATGGAGGGGGGTAGTTCCCGAGAGTTTTCGCAGGCAAAACGGGCCATGTATGCTGCGCCAGGGCTTTTTGAGCGGCTTTGCCGCAAGTTGACCGATGTCGTGGTAGATTACCTGAACATGCAGATCCGTGCCGGGGTGGATGTGGTGCAGATTTTTGATACCTTGGGAGGAAACCTGGCAGGCAACCAGGTTGAAGATGGTTCACTGCGCTGGATACGAGAGATCGTGGCGAGACTGGACAAATCGGTGCCCGTGATTGTTTTTTCGAAAGGAACACGCGCATGGAAAGCTCTTGCCGATACGGGCGCGCAAGTGCTTGGAGTCGACTGGACAGAATCCCTTCCCATGATTGCTGACGGATTGCCTCGTCCGATGAGCCTCCAGGGGAATCTGGACCCAGCTGTCCTGGAAAGCAGCAAGGAAGTTGCTATCCGCGAAACAAGTCGTATCCTTGAGTCCATGAAGTCGCGTCAGGGTTTTATCTTTAACCTGGGCCACGGTGTGCGGCCCTCCTCTCAGGTTGATCTTATACAGGCCGTCGTTGAGACGGTGCAGCGCTCCGCGTGTGGACCCTTTGCTGAAGCATGAAAGTCAACCTCGAACTGATACGCAAATACAACGTTCCCGGTCCGCGGTATACGTCCTACCCGCCTGCCACCCACTTCTCGGACAAAGTGGACAGGTCTGCCCTGATAGAGAGCATCCGGCAGAACAATGAAACCGAGCGTGATCTTTCGCTGTACTACCACCTTCCCTTCTGCGAATCCCTCTGCTGGTTCTGCGGTTGCACGACCGTGATCACGACGGATCATTCCCGGAGTACGGACTACCTCAGCCTGATCGAAAAGGAGATGGACTTGATGAGGGAGCGGATGAATTCGAAGCGTCGTGTTGTGCAGCTGCATCTGGGTGGCGGTACTCCGACGTTTCTGCGGCCCGATGAACTCAGGCGCCTGGGGCATGCCATTGGTTCACGGTTTGAGATTGCTGCCGATGTCGAGGCGGGGGCTGAAATTGACCCTCGACGCATCAGCCGTGAAACCATCGAGGCTCTGCGCGACGCTGGTTTCAATCGTGCGTCCATGGGAGTGCAGGATCATAATCCTGAGGTGCAGCGGGCTATCAACCGAATCCAGCCTTACGAGATGACACGCCAAGCCATTGAATGGTTGCGTGACTGTGATTTTCAATCACTCAATATTGACCTGATATACGGTCTTCCCAACCAGACCTTGAGCTCCTTTGAGCAGACCTTGGACGACACCCTGAAACTGCAACCTGATCGGCTCGCCGTGTTCAGCTACGCCCACGTGCCATGGATTAAACCGGCACAGAAAATCCTGGAGAAGCGCATGTGCCTCCCGGATGCAGAGACCAAGCTGCAGCTTTTGAAGTTGACGATTGAAAAACTCACATCGGAGGGTTATGCCTACGTTGGGATGGATCATTTTGCCAAGGAGAACGACGAGTTGAGGATCGCCCAGCGCAACAAGACTCTTCAGCGTAATTTTCAGGGATACAGTACGCGGGGTGGGGTAGATATATACGCCTTTGGCATGTCTGCGATTTCCCAATCCCAGAATGCTTACTGGCAGAATATCAAGGAACTGCCCGATTACGCGGCTGCCATTAAAGATGGAAGTTTCCCCATGCATCGCGGATATATCCTGACCGAGGAGGATCATCTGCGCCGGTCCACCATCATGCGCCTCATGTGCGACCTCGAGTTGGATCATGGCCATATGTCGCAATTGCTTGGCCTGGATTTTGAGAAGCATTTTGCAAGGGAGCTCGATTCGCTTGCGGATATGGAGGCGGACGGGCTCATCGAAACCTCCGATCGCGGAGTGGTCGTGACGGACTTAGGTCGTCTCCTGATCCGCAACATCGCGATGCGCTTTGACGCCTATCATGCCGAGCGCAGGGAAGGGCGTTTTTCGAAGACCATTTAGTGCAGCCAGCATGGGGGAACGAAAGAAATCCATTGCGATCATTGGTGCGGGCATCGCAGGCTTGACTGCCGCCCATGCGCTCGTAAAACGTGGACACCACGTAGCTGTGTTTGAAGCATCCCCAAGGATTGGAGGTGTGATTGAAACCGTGTGCAGGGACGGTTACCTGGCAGAATGTGGACCCAACACCCTGCTTGAAACCTCTCCCAAGATCGGTGAACTGATCCGGGAACTCGGACTTGAATCCAGGAAACGCCATGCGAATCCGGGCATGAAGAACCGATACATTGTCAAGCACGCCCGACCCGTTGCCATGCCCCTTTCTCCCTGGCAATTTGTGACCACCGGGCTTTTCTCACTTCGAGCCAAGTTGAACCTGCTCAGGGAACCCTTCATTTCCCCATGTCCATCCGGAACGGAGGAGAGCCTGGCCGCTTTCGTGGTGCGTCGGCTGGGAAAGGAGTTTCTGGATTATGCCATCAATCCATTTGTGGCCGGTGTGTATGCCGGTGCCCCGGAAAAACTTTCGGTCATGCATGCCTTCCCGAAGCTCCATGCACTGGAGCAGAACGATGGCTCCTTGATCAAGGGACAAATACTGGGTGCCCGTACCCGCATGAAACGTGGTGAGGTTTCCAAAGACAAGGCGAGGATGATTTCCTTTGACCGAGGTCTACAGGTGCTTGTGGACGGATTGGAAAAGGTTCTTCAGGGAAACATCAGCTTGGCTTCAAGGATCACGGGCATCGCACGCAAAGCTCAAGGATGGCAAGTCACAGGGGTGGATGAGGACAGGCTGTTCGATGCGATACTGCCTGCCCTGCCAACCCACAAAATGACGGGAATCCGCTTCGAGGATGATGGGCCGATGGATTTTTCACCGTTCGAGGAAATTATTTATCCACCCGTGGCCAGCGTGGTGATGGGCTTTCGACGAGAACAGGTCACGCACCCGCTGAATGGTTTTGGCATGCTTGTCCCCGAGGTGGAACGGCGTCATATCCTGGGAACCATTTTCAACTCCTCACTTTTTGAAGGACGTGCTCCCGAGGCCTGCGTCACCCTGACCACCTATATTGGTGGGATGCGTGCACCGGAAAAGGCACTGCTGCCAGAGGAGGTGATGGACCGCTGTATCCTAGAAGACCTGTCTGCGCTGCTGGGTGTTCGCGGAAGCCCCACCTTTGTCAATCGACGGGTCTACAGGCATGCGATTCCTCAATATGTGGTGGGTTACGGGCGCTTCAAGGACCGGTTTGATCATTTGGAAAAAAAGCATGCTGGTCTCTTTTTTGCCGGGCATTACCGCAACGGGATTTCATTGAGCGATTCCCTTGTGGCGGGCCTCGAAGTGGCTGATCGCATGGAACTATTCTTTAAAGAAAAATGAAAAAAACGGGTTTGTTATTGGTCAATTTGGGTTCTCCGGATTCCACCTCGGTTCCTGACGTCCGCAGATACCTGCGTGAATTCCTTATGGACGGTCGCGTCATTGACTATCCATGGTTGGGCCGATGGTTGGTGGTCAACCTGTTCGTTTTGCCCAAGCGTCCCAAGGAAACGGCGCAAGCCTACAAGAGTATCTGGACGGATGAGGGATCACCATTGGTTGTGACAAGCCAGAAGGTCAGGTCACTGCTTCAGGAAAGATTGGGTGAACCGGTGGAGATGGCCATGCGTTATCAAAACCCATCCATCTCAGTGGCGCTGGATAATCTCAAGGCCAAGGGTGTGACCGATCTCTTCCTGATTCCCTTGTTCCCGCATTATGCCATGAGCAGTTTTGAAACGGCGGTGGAGCGGGTCAAGGAATTGATAACCCAAAAATCACTGGACATGAAAATGGTTGTGCAGGATCCCTACTATGCGGATGAGGGTTTTGTGGATGCGCTTGCCGCATCGATGCAACCGCACCTGGAGCAACCCTTTGACAAATTGCTCTTCAGTTATCACGGCATTCCCGAACGGCATGTCAAACGGACGGACCCTACCAAGGAACATTGCTTCTCCAAGCCGGACTGCTGTGAGGGATGTCATCCTGCCCATGCGTTTTGTTATCGTGCTCAATGCTATAAAACCACCGAGGCTGTGGTGAAGAAGCTTGGTCTTCAGCCCGAGCAGTATGCGGTCTCCTTTCAGTCGCGTCTCGGTCCAGATCCATGGTTGAAACCCTTTACAGACAAGGAAATCATCCGGTTTGCGGAGGAAGGCGTCAAGCGACTCCTGGTCGTCTGTCCGGCCTTTGTTTCAGACAATCTCGAAACCATTGAGGAGATTGGTATCCGCGGTAAGGAAAGCTTTGAGTCTGCCGGGGGAGAAACGCTATGCCGCATTCCTTGTATGAACGAACACCCCCTGTGGATCGATACCCTTGAGCGGATGTACAAGGACTGGAAAAAAAGCTAGAGCAGTTCCGCAGGTGACGATCTACTTGGGTGACAAGTCCAGGTGAGGCTGGTTGTCGGCGTTCCATCGTCGGCGTACCTCTGGAGCCCGCGAGACCATTTTTTCCTGCAGACCAAATTCGGCGTGTCCATCGGCAAAGCTGAAATTTGCACCTCCACTGTGCCGTCTCGAAGGCCATTCGGCGGCTTGGTCCCCGCTGGGTGCTCTGTCGGCCGGATCAATGGCCGAGTCCCATCTTGCATCCGAGCGGCTGTCGGCGATGACGATCATGTCAGAGGGTGCTTTCACGTGTGATTCTCTGGGTTCTCGATTCCACGGTTCGGCTCCATTTGTCGTGATGTCGCCGCCCAGTCCCTGGTAAGGCTTGGTGAATTCATTGATGCCACCCCAGTCGTTGTATCCATAACAAAAGCCGGTACTGGGGGTGAGTTTCAAGGGGCTGCCCTCCGCTCCTGTTGTTCTATCGACGCGGTTGGTGTAGTAAAACTTCGGTTTCTCTGAGGGACAGTTCCATACCTGCAGGTTGCCGGAAACTCCGGGAAGTAGCCTGGGCGGATAGATGATTTCACCCTTAGGGACAAAGTAATGGCCCGGGTATTTATTATGATCCACCAGGTACATCTGCAAAGAAAGCCCCACATTGCGCATGTTGCTGAGGCATTTGGTTTGTTTCCCTTTTTCCTTGGCCCTGGAAAGTGCGGGTAGAAGCATGCCTGCAAGGATCGCAATGATGGCAATCACTACCAGCAGTTCAATGAGCGTGAAGGCAGATCTTGAGAGGTGCCACGGATGAAGTTTATTTCGTTTTGGCATAGAGTTTTCAGGTCGTATACAAACACATTCTAGAGAGGTACCGACAGGCGATCCAACCTTCATATCCACCGGAACCGGTATGAAATACATATCTGACCCTGCAGTGTTGTCCTCGTTATTCACACTGGGTAATTCAATGGGAATAATACGCACATTGATTTGGTTTTGTAAACGGTGATTACCGTCAAAACTGTTCGCCATGGATGAGCGGATCATCTAAAGTGCGTGGGTTCCACATGGTGTCCGCTGAAGCATCGATGGTGTTCCAGCGTGTCCCTTATGTTGATTTAGAACCGTTT
>JAAZXX010000245.1 GCA_014239995.1 Verrucomicrobiia bacterium | reverse complement strand
GAGAAGCCTTTCAAAGATTGTGCTCTGATTTGAATGACAAGGCGGCGTTAGCGGTGACCCAATCATTTGCAAAAATGCTTCCGCAAAAGGAACAGGAATTACAGGAACTTCTGGATAACAAAGACTTTAAAAATCTGTCTCGCCTAGGGCACAGCATGAAAAGTGTCAGTAAAATGAACGGATTGAATCGTCTGTCCGAATTAAATTACAAATTGGAACAATCCGCCGGCACAACCACAATCAAGGAGCTTAACCTGCTTGTTTCGGAGGTCATCCAGGAAATGAAAAAAGCAAAAAAAACACTGGAGACACTTCTCCCTTAGGTGATGCATTCCGACTGAAATCCCCTGCCCAAGGACAGCACTTTCACCTTTCAGTGTTCAAATCTGGATCTTTCTGGATCAACCATTCACGCTTTGAATCATCGGAGAACACTTCCTGTATCACACCGTCGGGCCACCGGACTTCCAGACCTATCATGAATTCCTGGCGGCCAAGTATCTGACGGGAGGCGTTCTGCGACCAGTATCCTTCACCAAGATGCCACTCCCTGGCTGGGCCTCTTCGACCATTTTCATAAATCAATCTGACCCGTGCGCCGATGGCGTGGGGATTCCCACCCCTTCCACGAAGACGTACCCCAACCCCAGGCTTACCTGCAACATTTTCATAGAGCTGTGTTCTGCCCCGGAAAGCACTCGCAGCAAAATCTGGGCGGCCGTCTTTGTTGAAATCCGCCACCGCTAATCCTCTTCCTTCACCTTGAAGAAGAATACCGCTTGTAACTGGATCCACGGGCATGAACTCACCCTCACCGTTACCAGTGAGTAACATCCCGTTACCTGCATCCTGACGGCTGTCGAGGGGGTTTACGTCAAAAAAGTTCTGGGATGCAACCAGGTCCTCGTTTCCGTCTCCATTAAAGTCACCTACACCCAGACCAAAAAGGGGGGATTGCTGCATGATGGATGGCAAAGGATGAAGTTTGAAAAAATCCCCGTGATTCAAAAAAAGCACCGAATCAAAAAAGCAAGCTTCCAAGCTTTGATAGGTGCCTGGCATGACTTTGATGACATCGCTGGTACCTACCCGTGAAAAGGTTTCGAAACTGGTGTAAGCCGATCTTATCCACGGGAGAACTTGTGATAAGGTTCCCCAGTCGCGCGTTGGCACTTGGCGGTTTGTGGCGGGATCCCGGTGTGATTCAATCATGGGAATGCCCCCGGGGCCCCTGGGACCTCCATAATAAAGTTGCAAGGGCTGAAAACTTGCATGGGCGTATTCATGGTTCCGTCCCCAGTTCCCGGCGACCAGGTCCATACGACCATCGCCATTGGCATCCATGGAAACAAGGCTTGTCCACCATCCAGTCATGTCGTTCAGGAATTCCATCGTCATGGGTCCCCCCCGGGCTGAATCGGACTTGATGGCAGGGTTCCATTCGCGGAATTGGCCGTCAAGGTTTTCGAACATACGAATAGAACCCCATTCACACCCAAGGATCAGGTCAGGCAAATGGCTCCCCACCATATCACTGAACAATGCAGAACTGACCATACCGACATCTTCAAACAACCGGCTGCCTTCAGGGTCCTTTTCAAGGTGTCCGTTTTTATTACGATAAAGAAGGCCACTTGAAGGAGCAGGATAGCGTCCGGCCTTCATCCGGCCCCCAAGAAACAAATCCAGATCATCGTCCCCATCCAAATCTGCCATGACCATGGGGCCAGAACTGGAGAGACCATCACCGGCCACACGAAGGGTTGAGCCATCGAGCATGGAAAACTGATTGAAAGCCGCCGATTCAGGTTGGTTTTCCCGAAATCTGGATTGCCCCATCAACAGATGGAGTTGCCCTTGCCCTCCTTCCCAGGCCAGGATGGAAGTTTGAGCTTGCTCAAGAGCTTTTTCAAAGGCTTTTGCACGCTGACGAATGAATCCACCGCTTCCATCATTGCGATAGACTCCGAGTCGGCTACCTTGACCACCTCCGATAAAAAGGTCGTCCCAGCCATCCCGGTTAAAGTCGAACCATGCCATTCCCGGGCCATGACCGTTTTCCTTTCGAGGTTTCAATGCTTGCTGCATAAAGTCATCCAGCGACGTGTTCGCATGAAGATGATTCAAGCGCTCTGATACTTCTTTAAAAAAAGGCACGGGGTCGTCGAGTTTCTGCTTTTGCCTTGTCGATACCAGCGCTCCCTCCTCTTGCTGTTTTTGAACCCTGTAAACCCTGTTGGAAGGGACTTCCTTCAAAAGCCGTTGGGTTCCATCTGGCCATTCCACCATGATATTCACATGATCCCCGTTTTTTCTCACTGCAAAGGCACGCTGAAGATGATCGCTTGAGAGATATCTACCACCTGCAACGATGCGCTGTAGCTGACGCGGCAGCCCCGGCGCTTCCACACTTACAAGGGCACCGATCCCGTGCGTGTTATGCCCACTGTCACGCACCTGCACACTGACACGCGCTCCCTGCGCCTCATTGCGATAAAGGAGTGCATCCGCATTCAGGCAATTAACCACGACATCCATGTCTCCGTCATTATCGAGGTCGGCCAGGGCCATGCCGTGGGAGACACGATGGGAGTCAAAACCCCAGGAAGCTCCAAGTTCCTCGAATGTTCCATCACCTCTATTTTTGAAGGCCATATTAGGGACCTCAAGAACAGGGAATTGGGCACGCAGTTCCAGCTGTTGAGGGTGTGTCAAGGTCGTCTCCTTCAATTGCCCATCAAGTCGCCGGGCCACGTCTGCATTTTGAGAGTCGCGCCAATGTCCCGTACTAACCAGGAGGTCTTCAAATCCATCCAGGTCGACATCCAGGAAAATGGGGCACCACGACCATTCCGAGGCCTCCACACCGCTGTAGCGAGCCTGTTCCCGGAAGGTCTTGTCCGAACGTTGAAGGAACAGGGTGTTTCGAGGCGATTGGGGCCTCCCGGCTCGCGCATCTCGAAACTGGGCAAATGCCACCCCATCCATCACTTGGACCATGCGTCGTTGATGGGATCTACTCAGCATATCAGCAACAAATAGATCAGGCAAAGCGTCTCGATCGACATCGGCAAAGTCCAATCCCATGGAAAACAAGCTGGTCTGGCGAAATATATTTGGATCGGCTGCCTTGAAGGAACCATTCCCAGAATTGATCCAGATACGGTCCGGTGACTGAAAATCGTTACACACATACAGGTCCGGAGCATGATCCCCGTTGATGTCATAGAACATGGCGGACAAGCCCCAATCATAAGGGATCTTGGACGGACTGCCATCCGCCTCCAGAAAATGCCCATCATCCCATGCGACAGGTTCAAAGTTGCCGTTCCCTTGATTTAAAAACAATTGATCCGGCTCCCCGTTTTCCAGGATTCCATTGGCACGGTCGAATGAAAACCGCCCCTTGATTCCGGGGCTGTCGGCAGCTTGCCCATTAAAGCTCACCAAGGTGTATTTCCCATCCACCAGACGAACGTCAAACTGTCCGTTGGGCATGTCACGAATCGTGTCATTACGATAATTAACCACGTAAAGGTCCAGCCATCCGTTGCCGTCTACATCAGCAATGGCCATGGAGGCACTTCCGTGTTGCCCTCCCAGTTGCCATTTGTTGGTGGCTTCCTGAAATTGCCCCAATCCATCATTCAGGAAAAGACGCACCCCACGACGATGACCTGAAATCAGGAGGTCCAGGCTGCCGTCTCCATTCACGTCGACCAAGGCGGCACCCGTGGAGGATTGATCCTCACAGGCAACTCCACCATTCAGGTCCTTCCGCACAAAATTCCAGTCTCCCTTGTTGATATAAAGTGCATTTGGACCATCGAGGGCGCAAAAGTAAAGATCGCACAACCCGTCTTGGTTCACATCTCCAGCCGCAACACCTGAACCGTTGAGTAATACCTGATTTGACAACCCGCGCTCACTGGCAAGGAGGTTTTGAAACCTTATCCCACTGGTATTGGGATCCAAGGATGTGAAAGCCTCCCCTTCGAACTTGGCAAACTGGATGGGAAAAGATTGATATCCCTGACCTGATTTCCACGCCACCTCCGGCTGAGCCCCATGAAGACAGGCATTTCCAAGGATCAAGCAAAGGATGCGACTGGGGAATGATGCCATGTCTTGATTATAAGTTTCATCCCCCCCGGTCATCGA
This sequence comes from Verrucomicrobiia bacterium, assembly GCA_014239995.1. Classification (GTDB taxonomy): domain Bacteria; phylum Verrucomicrobiota; class Verrucomicrobiia; order Limisphaerales; family AAA164-E04; genus AAA164-E04. The sequence continues at coordinate 1,864 of JAAZXX010000245.1, read as the reverse complement.
GAAAAAATAACACAGGAATACAAATCCTCCTGAATCCGCTGACTCAAGGCTCGACGCGAATCGAGCATCGGTGTTCAATGACACCATGTACAGAGCAGGAGCATACCCTCGATCCTACATTCATCACCCAACGAATCCCCTTCCAATCCTTCATCGGATTCTCAACACCCCACAGGCACGGACAAGCACATGCATGAGGAGCCCCGTCATTCTGATGGCTCTCTTTTTTGTGTATCACACAGAGTCCCTGCAGGCAGCATCACCGGAACACAATTTTGCCATCGACCGGCTTGAGGCACGCCGCAGTTTCCAGATGCAACAGGCAAGGGCAATGCAGGTTTTTCATGATTTTCGATTTGATGACCAGATCTTGGCTAGCGGCATTCAATTCGCTCACCAGGTTGTCGACGACGCCGCACTAACCTACAAGGCGGCGCATTATGACCATGGAAATGCGGTTGCCGTTGCTGATGTGGACGGTGATCTGCGCCAGGACATCTACTGGACAACTCAGATTGGGCAGAATCATCTCTGGCGCAATCTCGGTAAGGGCCTTTTTGAAGATATCACTGACCGCGCCGGCCTTGCGCTCCTGAATCAGGTCTCTGTTGGGGCTTCCTTCGCAGATATCGACAATGATGGTGATCAAGACCTTTTTGTCACCACGGTGCGCAAGGGAAATCACCTTTTTCAAAACCAGGGAAACGGGGTTTTCAAGGATATCACCGCCGACTCCGGATTATCCTACAGCGGACACTCCTCTGGAGCCGTTTTCTGGGACTATGACAGGGACGGAGTTCTGGATCTCTTCGTGACCAACGTAGGCATATACACCCAGGAACAAAAGGGACGGGATGGTTTTTTCAAGGCATACCCCGATGCATTTTCCGGACATATGATGCCGGAGCGTACCGAATACAGCATTCTGTACAGGGGACTTGGCAAGGGAAAGTATAAGGACGTCTCGAAGGCGACCGGATTGCGGGATGCCAGCTGGAGCGGTGACTGCGCTTTTGCGGATATCAACGAGGATGGATTCCTGGACCTTTACATTGTCAACATGCAAGGCGATGACCATTTTTATGAAAATCAGGGCGGGGTTTCTTTTGTGGACAAAACCTCCACTTATTTTCCAAAAACCTCCTGGGGAGCCATGGGCGTGAAGTTTTTTGATGCCAACGGGGATGGTCGCTTGGATCTATACGTCACCGACATGCATTCTGACATGACACAGGGACAGACCATGCAGGCCCTGAGATTTGAACCGCGCGCTGAAAAAGCCAAGAGCGAGGCATTCTGTTCAACACAATGGACTGAAGCATACCTTCAGGGTGCAAACAACAACCTATTCGGAAATGCACTTTATATCAGCCAACCGGAAGGAAGGTTTCGTGAAGTTTCCCAGTCGTATCACGCAGAGACGTACTGGCCGTGGGGATTCAGTGTCGGAGACCTGAATGCAGATGGGTCTGAAGACGTATTTGTGACCGCAGGCATGGGTTATCCGTTTCGTTACGGCATCAATTCTCTCCTTCTCAATGATCATGGAAAGCGTTTTTTTGACAGCGAGTTCCTGCTTGGGGTCGAACCCAGGAGTGACGGACGCACCGAGAAGGTCTGGTTTACACTGGATTGCGACGATACGGATCAAACGCATCGCGAATGCCAGGGTCACACGGGTAGGAAACCGGTTCTTGGAACCTTGAGCACACGCTCTTCCGCAATGGTCGATATCGATAACGATGGCGACCTGGACATCATCACCAATGAGTTCAACGACCGACCTCAACTTCTTATCAGTAATTTAACTGAGAAGAAAAAAATCACCTTTTTAAAGATAAAACTGGTTGGCAGGACTTCCAAC
>JAAZXX010000244.1 GCA_014239995.1 Verrucomicrobiia bacterium | reverse complement strand
CCCCAGAGGGCAGCATCGGAGACGATGTTGACGATGGTTCCCGAGCGGGCCTTGCGCATACCGGGGAGCACGGCCTGTATGGCGTAGTAACAGCCATGCAGGTTGGTATTGATCAGGGCATGATAATCCTCCATGGAAAGGACCTCAAGGTTGCGGTGTGGCGTGTTGGTCCCGGCTGAATTGACCAGCGCATGGATGGGGCCGAAAGCCGATTCAGCCTTGTGCACCAAGGCGTCCAGAAAGGATGCTTCGGCAACGCTGCCGACCACCACCTGGCAAGCAGGATGTCCCTCCATGAGTGCCTCGGTTTCCTGGAGTGTGCGTTCTGTCCGGCCCGTGAGCGTCAGGTTCCAACCCGCTTTGGCGAGCATGATGGCTGTGTGGCGTCCGACACCTGTACCGGCCCCGGTAACAATGGCATTTTTTGTCATTCAGTATTCTAGAGACGATGTGTTGTCATGTGTTGTCTATTCCTTGCCGGGTTTGTCTTCAGGTGCCTGCAAGAATGATTTGAAGCCCCTGACCACCCCTTCGGTTTTTGTTGAAAGCTTCTCAAGTGCTTGTCCGCCCTGGTTCACGGCTCCCTTCAGGGAATCCGGCAGAATGTCCATTCCCTTCACCGAAGCCTTTTCCACAACAGCGGCCAACAGCGCGCTCATGATTTCCTTGGCCAACTCGGCACTCGTCAGGCCAGGTCCCTCCTTCCCCAGATCCCTCAAGGCGACGTCCGGCAGGGTAAACCCGATGCCCTTACCGCCCAGTGCCGTGGCGCTCAACTTGACCTGTGCCTGTATCATCTCGAAGACGTCGATCTGGAATCGTGCCTCCTCCGAACCCTCCTGAGATGCCGGGATCTTTTCCAGGATAGCCTCCATGATTGTGTCCAGATTGCTGGAAGACAAGGTGCGCTCGTAGTTGATGAACGGGTGTTCCAGCCTGAGCTCGTGGATCACGATCTTGGAGGACATCAGGCTTGCCGGTTTCAGGCTGATTGAGGCCTTTTCCAGGGTCATGGCTGCCTCGGACTTGAAATCCTCAGGATTGGCAATGTGCATCCCTGAAAGGGAGCCCTGCCCTGACATCAGTGCGACGGAGACATCTTCTATCCGCAGGGGTACGCCCATCAAGTGGGAAGCACCTTTTTCAGTGCCCGCCTTGACCAGTGAGTTGACCCCCTTGGTGGCGCCGAAGAAGGCAATGACTGCCAGCAGGATGACCAAAAGGAACATGCGTTTTATCCGTTTAAACATAGATCAGTCGCTCAATATGAGTTCATGGAAGGGCCTTGCCAAGCGATATCCATGGGTTCAAATCCTCAGATATAGCTTTTTTCGGTGGAGAAACCATACCAGGCCGAAACTCATGGCGATGAGCACAAGCAGCACCAGGACCTCGCCGTTGCTGCCAAGGGAGTCCTTGATCGGGCCGCCTGCGATACGATTGGCCAGGTCGTGAAAATCAATCAGGGCATGAGCCATGTAGATGGTGATGGGATTCATGCCAATCCACACGAAAGGCCAGCACCAGTGGTGGAACCCGATGCCGTCGATAAGGAAGTAGAACACCGCCAGCGCAAGGAAGCTGTAACCCCCAGTTACCAGCACAAAGGAGGAGGTCCAGATATTCTTGATGATCGGAAACTGCAGGCTCCAAGCATAACCCAAAGCCAGACAGAGCAGGCCAAGCCCCGCCAGGCTGCCTGTTTTCTGGATCGCCGAACCTTCCTTGCGATGCAGGATCATGCCAGCAAGGACGCCCAGAAGGCATGAACCGATGGCTGGCAGGGTGCTGAGCAACCCCTCCGGATCGTGGTCTCCGTTCCATTTAAACAGGGGCAGATACATCTTATCCACGTAATTGGCGAGGTTTTTGCCTTCCTCAAACTGACCCGCACCGATCCCGGGAACGTGAATGAAAGTCATCATGGCCCAATATCCACCCAGAAGCACCACAAGGGTTATGATCCTTCCCCTCAGGCCGGTGAAGCAGAAAATCAGGGCCGCGAAGAGGTAGCAGAGCGCGATGCGCTGGAGGACACCCAGTAGTCGGATGTTGTCGATGCCCTCGGAGAAGCCTCCATAATAAAAGATGCCCAGGCCGTAAAGCAGTGCTGACCGTATCAAGACCTTGCGCAGGGCATGGGCCTTCCCACGCTCCTCGATGACACGGGTGAGACTGAACACCATGGAGACGCCAGCGAGGAATACAAACAATGGAAAGATGCAGTCATAGAAGGTCAATCCAGCCCACGGCTTGTGGGTGAGCTGATTGATAATCAAGCTGCTTGCAGCGGATTGATGGGATTGGCCGAAGGCACGGACGGCTTCCTCCGCGCCCACGATCCAAAACATGTCAAACCCTCTCAGCGCATCGAGGCTGGTCAAGCGCGTGTTTTTCTCAGTTTTTTCAACGTTGCTTTCAGTGCTCATGAGGTCTTTGCCCATTTTCAGCTTTGATCCATGTGGGAGGTCTTTCCTTATTTTTGAAACTATTTCATTTTAGCGCCGCTTACGGCAAGTCAAATCGCCGGCTGATGTGGAAGGTTTGCGAACAGGTAAATCGACCACACCGTGTCAGTCTGGTGCAATGGAGGGTAGCTTCCAGGTTGTTCCATTCGCCCACCTGACACGTGCACGCCAAGCGGTGATCTGAGGGACATCCCTGACGCTTCCCAGAAGCCCTGAGCTTGTTTTCCCAGGGGGCTTGCAATATCTTTTTGTCTATATGGCGCGCTTGGTGCTGTATTCCCTGCGTGTATCTGGTGACTGAAGGATCCTGTCGATCCTTTTTGGTCTTGTTATTCGTGATGGGTCACCTACATTCAGTGATGTTGAATCTGTCGTGAACAGGTGGCTTCCTGGGCGTCGACTTAAAACAGAAATACTTTACTATGATCTGGTTAGTTGCAATCCTGTTGTTGTTGGTTTTTGCGGGCATTGGTTACCTCAAGGGGGCGATCCGCATGGCGGTATCCCTGGTTGGTCTTTTTGCAGGCTTGCTGGCAGCCCAGCCCCTGGCACCGTTCATGCAGCCCATCTATACCTCGCTGTTTGGCATGACCAATCTTCTCTGGCTTGCGATCCTGGGCCCAGTCACCGCTTTCTTTCTCGTTGGATTGATTTTCCTCGGGATCAGTTTTTTTGTGCATTACAAGGTTGGTCAGTATTACAAATTCAGTGCTGATGAGGTGACTCGTCTGACATGGGAGCGCATGAACAAGCGTACCGGGGCTGCCCTGGGCCTCATGGTCGGTGGTATCTACACGATCCTTCTGGGGATGCTTGTCTACACCGGCGGTTACTTTTCCACACAGGTTGCCACAGACAATGATGGTCCCTATATAGGTAGCCTGAACACGCTTGCAAGCGGGTTGGATAGTTCAGGAATGGGTCGGATCGCCCGAAGCATCAGCCCGGCCCCCGCCATCTACTACCGCGTGTCTGATATCCTTGGCATGTCCCACAAGACGCCCCTGCTGGAAGTGCGTTATCGTAACTATCCCTCGTTCCTGAACATGGCAGAGGATGCCACGATCTCGGCAATGGCCGACGATGAAACCTACCATGGCCTGCTGGTGCAGCAGGCAAGTCTTGAGGAGATTCTCAAGAACCCCATGTCGACCAGGATCATGAGTGATCAGGCCTTGACCAGCCGTCTGCTTGAAACCGATCTTGATGACCTGCGAACCTATCTTGAGACAGGCGAATCACCCCGCTTTGCCGATGAATTGCTGCTGGGTCGTTGGGAACTGGATGGCAACGCCACCATTAATTACTTCAAAAAGAACACCATCAACGTGAAGGCCCGCGATATCAAAAACATCAAGACGGTGGTGGGCACATGGCTCGTGGGAACCTCCATGATCGTGTATCCGGACTCGACCTTCATGGTTTCAAGCCCTGTGCAGGTTGAAGAGCCCGAGCCGGAAGCTGAAGAACCGGGCCACTACAACGATCCCTACGGAGGAGCGGGACCGGGTGCGGGCATGGATGCCGACATGCAGGCACGATACGGGCTGGCCCCGGCACAGGGTGCGCGGCGGGCCCAGGCCAAACCCGCAAAGCCCAAATCTCCCATACAGTTCGATGGTCCAGGAACCTGGGATCGCAAGGCGCGCGGCAGGTATGATTTTCAAATGAGCGGAAAGAGGATCTCGGGAACGATTGTTGTACGCAAGAATCATCGTGCCTACTTCGATGCGATGGGACTGACGCTGGTTTTCAAGCGCGTCTGGTAGGAACCGCTCCCCGGACCCGCCGTTGTTTGATGCGTTCAATGGGTCTTTTTCTAGTACATGCCGCGGATTGACTCCCCGCATGGGATTATGCAGGATAAGACCATGCAACCCGTGTCGCGACAGATGCCAGCTCGGATCCTGGTCTCCAGGAATGCCTGCCATGATGGTCATTCCCGTGGTCACATCTTCCATGGTGGGCTTGCAGGTGCGACTTTGATCTGGTTCCTGACCCTTCTCCATACCCAGGCAGACGACACCTACAAAACCCTTGTTCAGCCCATCCTGGACAGCGCCTGCGTGGAATGCCACGGTGCCGAGACCCAGAAGGGGGGTCTGAGGCTGGACAGCCTGGAGCAATTGGCCCTTGGGGGTTCCTCAGGTCCCGTCGTTTTGCCTGGAACTCAGGGCCAGGGTACCCTTCTGGAGAGGTTGCGTCATGCAGACCCTGAGGAACGCATGCCACCTGCAAAGAAACCTCCCCTTGCCGTCGATAAGATTGCGTTGATCGCGGAGTGGGTGGCGCAGGGAGCTGCTGAGCTGGTGCGTCTCAAAAAGGTTCCCTTTCCCCAGGAAGCATACGCGCACTGGTCCCTGCGTCCCCTGAGCAAACCTGCCGTGCCGCGCGACAGCCATGACGCGGCTCAGGCCTGGATCCGAAATCCGGTTGACAGTTTTATCCATGCCAAACTCGTTGAGCAGAAACTGAGTCCTTCAGCCGAGGCAGATCGACGGACCTTGATCAGGCGTCTCTATTACGATCTGACGGGCCTTCCACCCACCCCTGAAGCCATCGAGGATTTTGAGAACAGCCAGAGACCTGACGCCTACGAGCAGCTCGTAGAACAGCTTCTTGGCTCTGAGGCCTATGGGGAGCGTTGGGCCCGACACTGGCTTGATGTGGTGCATTATGCGGACACACACGGTTACGATAAGGATAAACTCAGGCCTCATGCCTGGCCTTACCGAGATTATGTCATTCGTGCACTGAATGAGGACAAACCTTACGGGCGCTTTGTCGAGGAGCAGTTGGCTGGTGACGTGCTGTATCCCGGGACCATGGATGGGCTGACTGCCACAGGCTTTATTGCGGCGGGGCCATGGGATTTCATCGGGCACGCGGAGGTTCCAGAGAGCAAGCTTGATGGCCGGATCGCTCGCCACCTGGATCGTGATGACATGGTGAGTACGACCATGAATACCTTTGTCAGCACCACCGTTCAGTGTGCCCGATGTCATCGCCACAAGTTTGATCCTGTTCGGATGGAGGATTACTATGGGCTGCAGGCGGTCTTTGCGGCCTTGGATCGCGCAGACCGTAGTTTTGATGCTGATCCTGAGGTGGCGGCGAGACGCCTGCGCTGGACTGGACAAAAAGATGCGACGGATGCTGAGATCAAGGATTTGAATGCTCGGATCGAGGATGCGGCAGGGCCGGCCCTGGAGGCCTTGAATCATTCTCTGCAAGCCTTGGAATCCTCTACCGAAACCAAACCGGCTGCCTATGGCTATCATAGTGCCATCGCTTCCAGCGTTGATACGCTGAAATGGGTGCAGGTGGACCTTGGGGCGTCGCATGACATGCGTGAGATTGTTCTCGCTGGATGCGATGATGCCTTTAATGGAATTGGCGCCGGGTTTGGCTTTCCTGTGCGATTTCGCATTGAAACTTCCGATGATGCGTCCTTTGAAAACGGGGTGGTCATGCTTGTGGATCATAGTCTTGAGAATTTTGCCAACCCTGGCGTGGAACCGGTGCGGTTTGATGTGAAGGGGCACAGTGCACGCCATATCC
>JAAZXX010000243.1 GCA_014239995.1 Verrucomicrobiia bacterium | reverse complement strand
CAGAAGGAAACCAAGGATCCATGGATCATAAAGTACGATCACGAGTGATCCCTCTCTGGTGCCTTCTATTGCGCAGGATGTTTTTTGATAAATAGCCGGGCAAACAGCCCCATGAGGTCCTCAAGAATAAGATAAATGGCAGGAACAAGCAGGAGTGAGATCACCGTTGCAAACATCACGCCAAAAGCAAGAGAGATGGCCATGGGCACAAGAAACTGGGCTTGCACACTTTTTTCCAGAATCAAGGGCATCAAGCCCACAAAGGTCGTCAGGGAAGTCAATAGGATTGGCCTGAATCGACTTGCTCCAGCCATTTGTACGGCTTCGACCAATGATTTACCGCGTTCTCTCTGCCGGTTGATGAAAACGACCAGCACCAGGTTATCGTTCACCACCACCCCGGAGAGGGCGACAATGCCAAACATTGAGAGAATGGTCAGATCCAGGTCCATGATGATGTGCCCCCAAACAGCACCAACCAATCCAAAAGGAATGGCAGACATCACGATCAGGGGTTGCAGATAAGAGCGGAAAGGAATGGCAAGAAGGGAGTAGATAATCACCAGGGCAAGGGGGTAACCCTTCATGATTCCCAGAATAGTTTCCTGTTGCTCCCGCCGTTCTCCCTCCCACGTATATTGCAAGTTTGGAAACTTCTCCACGAGCTGGGGTAAAAAACGAGCATCGAGATCGTTGATAATTTCAGTGGTGTTCGCCTGGCTTGCATCCACCTCCGCAACCACATTAATGGACCTTCTTCGATCAACGCGCTGGATCGTGGAATAACCCCTTCCCCGTTCCACCATGGCAACCTCCTCAAAGGGAACTTCCGTACCATCGGGCAAACGCACCCGCATCTTTTCAAGTGAAACGATTGATCGCCTTTCTGTCTCAGGATAACGAACCATCACACGGACCTCATCACGCCCGCGCTGAATGCGCTGGGCTTCCTCCCCATAAAAAGCTTGCCTGACTTGCCGTGCCAGATCCATCTGAGTCAAGCCGGTGGCCTCAGCCTCAGGTTTGATAAACATCTTGATTTCCCTCTTACCCAAACGGAAAGAATCCGAAATATCGCGTACCCCTGGATAGGCACCAAGATACTCTTTCAGAAGGGATGCAGCCTGGCGAAGCATACCAAAATCCGTTCCCGTCAACTGGACATTGATGGGTTCACCTGATGAAAAAATAGAGGCCGTAAAAGTCAGTTCCTCGCTCCCCGGGATAAGGTCGGTGCCATCGCGCCATCGGTTCGCAAGGGCATAACTACTTGTCCCCTCACGCAATTCCGATGCGGTAAGCTCCACATGCACCTCACCAAGGTGCGGGCTGGAAACGTTGGGAATGAATTTACCAGCACCTTCCTGTTGGGACTTGTAGTAAGGTTGTTGCCCCACCGAGGCAAGTACATGGCGAAACACGCTTCCTTGCTCCTCATCTCGATTCGCATCCACTTCCATCTGAAGTTGGATGGCACTTTCTTGCAATGTTCGAATGGCTTCGCGAGTGGACTGCACGGGTGTGCCATGAGGCATGGTCAGGATGGCTGCGACATTATCCCCCTCGACAGGAGGAAAAAACTGGAATCGTATCCATCCCCCGCCCACCAATCCAATCGTAACCAGAAACACACTGATGGCTACTGATAATGTAAGGTAACGCCAGTGAAGCGCCTGCTGAAGGCAAGGCGTGTAGAAAACCTTTACAAAATGATCAAGCCTCTTGCCAAAGCTTTTTTGGAAACGATGCCAAGCACTCCGCAAACCTCGAGTCCTGGTATTGGGATCATCCATACCACCATCTTCATTACTGATCTTGTGACTGAGGTGTGAAGGCAAAACAAAAAGGGATTCGATCAGGGAAAACAGGAGGGTTGGAATCACAATCATTGGAATGACCCTCATGATTTTCCCAGTATTACCTGGCACCGTCAACAGCGGCAGAAAGGCGGCGACCGTGGTCAGTACCGCAAAAATCACCGGTTTGCTGACCTCTTGCGCACCCTGAATAGATGCTTGAAGGGAATGTTCATGCTTTTCCTGGTGTGCGTGGATATTTTCACTGACCACGATGGCGTCATCAACCACGATACCAAGAACAAGAATGAAGGCAAATAACGACAGAAGGTTGATACTGACGTCCATGATTGGCATCAGCCAAAGGGTCCCTAGAAAGGAAATAAACAAACCAAAACTCACCCAACCCGCCAGTCCAAGGCGCAGGAAGAGCGCCAGGGTCGCAAAGACGAGGGTAAGGCCATAAAATCCATTTTTAACCAAAAGATCTTGTCGACTCTGCAGGTAGGAGGCATCGTCCTGCCAAGTCGTCATCAACAACCCCTCTGGCAGTCGAGATCGCTGTTCCTCGACATACGTACGTACCGTTGCGGAAATCTCAAGTGCGTTCTGGTTGCCAGTGCGAAAAACCTGCACCAGCACCGCTGGTTTCCCGTCAAAGAAGGCCTCCTGATCCATCTCCATAAACCCATCCACGACCTTGGCCACGTCTTTCAATAAAAGCCGAGTCCCATCGCTTCGACTTGAAATAACGATATTTTCAAACTCAGCGCCATTGTAGGACTGCCCCTTCGCACGCAGCCGAATTTCACCTCCATCGGTCTTAACGATCCCACCTGGCAAATCCATGGAGGAACGTCTGACGGCTAGGGCCACAGCATCAAAGGTCAGGCCATACTTGCGCAGGGACGTTTCCGACACCTCGATGGAAATCTCGTAAGGCCTCGCATTGGCAAGCCTCACCTTGGTGATGCCTTCCATCGAAACCAATTCATCTCGAACACGCTCAGCCATCCCTCGAAGAGAGAAGGCATCCAGCTCACCAGCAATCGCCACGTTGATAACTTGTTTTTCAATGAAAACTTCTTCAATCAATGGCTTCTCGGCAAGTTCCGGGAAAGTGTCAATCGCACCCACGGCCGCCTTGATTTCATCAAGGGCCGCGGACATATTCGTCCGTGGCAGGAGCTCGGCACGCACCGTCCCCATTCCCTCGGCGGCGGATGAGGTGATTTTTTTGATCCCTTCCACACTCTCGATAGCCTCCTCGATCTTGATACAGACCCCCTGTTCCACTTCGGCTGGAGCGGCTCCCAGATATGCCACACTCACCGATATCATGTCTGTACTCACCGTAGGAAACACCTCGCGCGTGGCATTGCGCAACCCCGTAAACCCAGCCACCACAATACCAACAACGAGCAGGTTGGCTGCGACACTGTTGCGTGCAAACCAATCGATGATCCCATTCATGGCATGCCTCCGTCGACGGCCTCGGCGAGGCGGACTTCACTACCTTCCATGGGAGTTTCCAAACGCGTGATACAGACACGATCACCATTGACTAATCCATTTACAATGATGGCCGATTCGTTCTCAAAGGTAAGGACATCAACCTGCCTCAAGCGGATCCTGTTGTCCTCATCCACCGTCATCAAGCGACCGTCCGGCAAAATCGCAGAGCGAGGCAAGGAAAAAGCCGCTGGCAGATGAACACCCTCTATGCGGGCGGTGACGAACATCCCAAGCTGCAGGGCGGCATGTCCCCCAGCCTCCTTGTCCACCATTCCGTATGGATCTACGACCTCGGCTATGAGGGAAACCATGCGTGAACGGGTATCGATTTCACCTGCAACTCGATGAATGTGTCCCATCCATGAATATGCTGCATCTCCGAATTGGCCTGACAATTCCACCGGGATGGAAAAAGGTAATGAATCGGGGGTCTGCGCTCTCACTGCGTCGTCAAGAAACATGAGATCTCCCAATGGAATGGGAAGAGACACCTCCACCCTGGAAGTATCAAAAACAACCGCGAGTTCCTGTCCACGTCTTATAAATTGCCCCAAATCCACGGAGGTGTTCAAAATGCGCCCATCAAAAGGAGCTCGTATCTCAGTACGTTTCAAATCCTGTTGAGCCTTGTCCAACGAAGCTTCAGCAGCCATCAGCTTGGCCAGGGCATCTTCCATCTGTGGCTCGCGAAAAAGTAATGGGCTAGGCTCACCTTCAATAAACGTGGACATTTCATTCCAGTCCTTCAGCGCAAGTTCCGCCTCACCTTCAAGCGTCTTCAGATGCAGGCGGGCTGAAACGCACCGGGATCTTGCCTCCGCTTCCTGCGTCCTGTAGTCCGTATCATCTATACGCACTAACATATCACCCTTGCGAAAAAAGCCTCCTTCAATAAAAATATCCGTCACCTCACTGACAAGACCATCCAGCTGGGATGCAAGTGGCATGCGGATTGAAGCCCGAACAGACCCCTGGCTGGCGACATACAAGGTCTTGGGCGCAAGTTCAACTTGTCGCAGTGTCACCACCGGCTTGTAGGGTTCCACGTCTAAAGGTGCGACACGAGGCCCATACCTTACGAGCCCAATCGCAACCAGAGAACACAAGGATGACAATACGATGGGAAGCCATACGCGTTTACGATACATGCCTCTATTTAATTCTCTATTTGATTTGGGAATCATGGGAAGCTCTATTCATAGTCCTTTGCGGTCATGTCCATGGATTTGTCTGCAACGCCACCACCCAAGGCCAGCAGAAGCTCAATACGGTTGGAATACCATTGGCGGCGTAACTCAAGCAGCTGTGACATGTCTGCCAGTTGATGGCGTTGAGATTCCAATACCGCAGAAAGGTCTACAAGCCCACGCGCGTAACGAGTCTCGGACAATTTCAGTGAGGCCCTGGAATGCTCAACGGCCATTTCCAGGTGCCCATGTCGGACGCGTAACCAGTGATCAGACTGGAGACCGGTTTCAACCTCACTGAACGCGTTAAGTACACTGGCATGATAATCGGCCAGAGCTTCCCTTCGTTTTGCTTTCGAGAAATCGATACCCGCCAACAAGCGTCCACCTTGAAAAAGGGGTTGAACAACATTACCCGCTAGATTCCATACCGAAAATTCAGTATCCAGGAGATCTCTCATTTCAGCGGTACTGCCACCTGCAGAACCCGTAATACTCAGTCTTGGATAGAGTGCTTTCCTTGCCTCATAAAGCCGTTTATCAGTCGCCAGAAGCCGCCATTCAGCAGCCTTTAAATCGGGCCGACGCTGCAGTAGTTCCGATGGCAATCCGGAGGGCAAAGCTTCGTTGGGAATGGGAAGAGAAGATGCAATCCCCAAATTTCCATCAGGATAATGACCGGTAAACGCCTGAAGCAAGCGAAGGGCATTTTCCTTCTCTACCCGACGCGCTTGCAATAGGGCTTGTGATACTTCAGAAGCCTGCATCGAAATCCGATATTCCAGGGAGGTTTGCAACCCTTTCAGGTATCTTGCTTGGATACTGTCCGCGCTTTGACGCTGGGATGCAGAAGATGCTTGCGCCAACTCCCATTGCGCCTGTGCCGTGACAGCCAGTGACCAGGCCTTGGCCACTTGCGTGGCTAGGGACAATTGGTAAAAAGCAAAGTCCTTATCCTGGGCTTGAAATTCTAGTGCTGCGGCCTGCTTGCCAGCTCGAAGACGCCCCCAAAGATCCCATTCCCAAGTGGCATTCATATTCCACCCGAATGATCGAAACTGAGTACTCAGGACGTCTCCATCAGAACCGGGAATAGGAAGACCAATAAAGTTTTGTCGGTTTTCACCACCAGAAAGTCCGAAACCGATCGATGGGTAACCCTCCGCATTGGCAAGACGAGCTGTTGCCGCAGCCGCATCAAGCCTTGCAATCATGGAACGCACGGTAGGACTTTTCTCCAGTGTGATCCGGATCAAGGTCTGCAGTTCAGGGGGCTGGAGTTCCTCAAAACCAACATTCTCCACCAGAGTTGCCGTGGAACCGGTGGGTGAAGTCCAAGCCTGAGGAGGAGACAGGGGTTCCCACGAGTCCAACTTCTCGGGAGTGCCGCGGCATCCTGTCAATGCAAAGAGCACGAAAAACAGACCGACGATGTGAAGGGATTGCCTCATGGGTGCCCTCTGCCAGACCTTGTGTGATCAGGAGCGTCCGGGACTTTTATCCGGCGGAATCATCGATGGACACTCCAGTGA
>JAAZXX010000242.1:2734-6043 GCA_014239995.1 Verrucomicrobiia bacterium | reverse complement strand
CCCCGAAAAGATCTGCGGGATGCTGTCCAGGAAATTGAGGCCACCCCTTACGTGCCTGATAGTTACAATAAAACCAAGACCATTATTCGACAAAGCGAGATGTTTGATTTCACCAGCCAGCAGGGCCGCATGGCCCGCGAGTTGGAAAAGCGCATTTCCGTCAAAATGGACGACATGGACCTTGAAACCATCATTTTTCAAATTGGCGACAAGGAATCCATCAACTTTGTTGCCGATCGGTCTCTGGAGGCCTTCAAACAAAAATTGAGCCTGAATTTTGACATGGTGCGATTGGGGGAGTTTCTCGACTATATTTCCCGTAATTTTAACCTGCAATTTCAAGTGGGTGATGACCTCATCTGGATTGTCGATGGCAAAGATTTGACCAAAGCCATTGAAGAGACGCGCATCTATCGACTCCGCAAAGGATTCATTTTGCCTGCCATTTTCGGGGCAGACGAGGTGACCAAGACTGAGACACGGAAAAAGAACGGTGACGTTACCACGGTCACCAACCAGAAGGCACGCAGTTTTGTGAGGGATGGTGCTGGAGGTGCCCCGTCGATTGAAGGTGCCATCAAAAAGTTTTTCAAAGGATCCGAATATGAAATCGATTATGAACGTAACATTATTCTGGCGACAGGCACACGGGAGCAGTTGCAGGTGCTTGAGCGCTTGATTGAGGAATATGATCGCCTTCTGCAACAGGTCATGATTGAGGCACGATTTATCACCGTTTCCGAGGCAGCATTCCTTCAGCTGGGGGCGCTTTGGGAAACAGGTCGCCCCCCCACGGCAGATGGTCGCAACTCGGAGGATTTTCTGGGTTTTGGTCCTGAGAATATTGGTGTTGGACTACAGGAGACATTCACTAATATTTTGAATCGAGACAACTTGAGTGTAACCATGACCGCGTTGGAACAGGAAGGTGAAACACAAACGCTCAGTGCCCCGCGATTAACCTTGGTCAATAACCTTCCTTCTACGATTTCAGACGGAAAGGTGCAGTATTATTATGAAGAATACAGCATTACTCAGACCATCAATGAGCGGAACATCGTTTCAGCATTGGTTCCCAAGGGTAGTCCCAAACAGATTACATCTGGGGTAACCTTGGATGTGCTTGCCAGTATCGGTGGCGATGGTCAATCCATCTACCTCGCTTTGAGCCCTGAGGTGAATCAGGACGTTGAATTGGTGCCTTTCGCCACTGTGTCAGACTCTTCAGGTAATAGCTTTGAGATTCGCCTGCCGCAGTCCCGTACTCAAAAGCTGCAAACCCGGGTGATCGTTCAATCGGGACAGACCGTAGTCATGGGAGGTGTTCTTGAGCGTGAGCAATCCACTTTCGTGGAGGCGGTGCCCATCCTTGGCAAAATCCCTATCATCGGGTCCGCCTTTCGCCGTCGCACTGAAATCGACAAACCCAGATACCTGCTTATCTTCGTTACGGCGACATTGCTCTCGGATTCCGGTGAGTTTCTTCGTTTTGACGAGATCAGTGAGGGCGAACCCATGTCCTTTCATAGCCCCCGGTGAATCCTGCCGTCCACCATATGATCATGGGGGTGAGGCAGGCTTTATGGCGTAAACGTCATCTTGTCGTCATGGCCCCTGAGTCCGGGCACGTGCATGTGGTCGTGTTCGAGGAAACCCTCCGCGGGCTGATGTTTCGCCTTACACGCCGTTTTTCCCTTGATATTCAGTCCTCTGGTGGCGGCAGTAGAGCCGAGTATGCCGCCTGGAAAAAATTTGTAAGGGAATACAGGGAGGAGTCATGGATCATCCTTCTGCCGCATCAGGCGACCATTTCTCAATGGCTCCAGCTTGATCAAAACGAGTCGAATCAACTCGAACAACGGCTTGAGGATCAAACCAAGCGCTTGGCAGGTTTGGGTGATAGTCAAATTATCATCGATCACGAGGAGATTCCAGCTGCGGAAAGTGGCCACTCGGCTTATTGGATCACATACTGCCAGGAGTCTGAAATTCAAAAAATCATCCGCCAATACGGTTTGGATGACGTTTCCATTTGTGATGTCCTTGCATCCATGGATGCCCTGATGGCTGGACTCAGGTTCGACGGAACCATGGAGGGAGAATGGGTGCTTGTCGACGTGCGGGATGGTGGAACGGCTGTTGCTGTTTTTGATGGAGTCCATCCCCGATATGCCTCCTTTTTCCCCATTGGTAATGAGATGGCACTCGAGAAGGGAACACGGAAGGCTGGTCCGATTCGAGTAGGTGTTTCCCCTGCAGATTCAGTTCCTTTGTGCGACAGGATCATTCATGGTATTCCATTGATTGCGGACGAATGGAACAGGGATATACATCGTGCCTGGAATGAATATCGTAATGCATCCCAACATGAGTCCAAGTCGAGTCCCATGGTTGTTCCCTTGCTTGTAATGGCTGAGGATGACTTCAGGAAAGTATGGGAAGAAGCTCTTGAACCGAGGTTTGAAGTGCGCCTTTTAGATGCCTCCAAGATATGGAAAACAAGTATTCAGGGACTCGATTTTATAGAACGGAGGCATTGGGGAGGGGCCATGCCGACTCAGAGGAAAAATCTTCAGATTCCATCCTTGCTGCCTGAGTCTGTCAAATCTGCCTGGAATGAGAAACAACTCAGCACAGTCATGCGCTCAATGGCCTTTTTGAGTTGTATCTTTGCCATGCTAGTCATGGTCTTGGCTGGAATTCAAAAAACCATGTTGTGGCGCATGAAAAGCTAACTGATTGAGGAGTTGCATGGTATCGAGGGGAAGGTGGGACAGAGTCTCCTTGTCATGGAAGCCCTGAAAAAGGAGTATGGCATGCTTCGGCCCTTGATCCATGTGGAACACAGAACAATCGCTGCCTTGAAAATCTTGCGTACCATGCAGGAAGTCCGAGCTGAGCACAATGGATGGATGGTATTACTTGCCGACAAGGATTCCTATTATGCATCCGATGTTGAGGTCCTAACCAAGTCAACCACCTTGACCAATCAATCGAGCTTTACCCAAACCAACCAAGTCGAGCTTTCTGAAGGCTTTATCATGGAAACCGTCCTGAACTCAGAAGGGGAGATCATGCGTGATGGGTTAGCTGATTTAGTGGGTTTTCTCAAATCCCGCGATTACCTGGTAAACGCCGATATTCTGCCTGCTGACACCAGGCGTTTACTGGTGGACACCAATGTGGTACTTGCTGGCAAGCATTTTTCGATTAGTCTTGAGCTTGAACCTGTGGCGGAAGTTCGCTCCACCAAGCCTGGCAGCATGGAGAATGACCGGGATGCGGGGCATTCACCTGTCTGGCGTAATC